>PHDQ01000094.1 GCA_002841025.1 Bacteroidetes bacterium HGW-Bacteroidetes-13
TCATAAGGCTAATGTCTTTGTGTATTTTGTGTTTTTCTTTGTGTGTCTTAGTGTTATAGCTGTTACACGAAGTTACACAAAGTTTTAACACAAAGAAATCACAAAGCCTTATAGCACCTCAAAAAAAGAATTAATCAGGTAAAAGCTAATTCAGATTGATATCGAAATCGAGATTGTCGAGGTCGTCTTCATCCACTCCGAAGTCGTCAAAATCATCATTTGATTCTTCGAAATCAGATTCGAAAAACTTTTCGGGAGCTTCTTCCGGCACGATGCCATGCGAAAAAATCAATCGCGGATACAAAACTGTGGATTCTATTTCAGAAATCTGCATCAACTCAACCAAAAAGGTCCACATACTCAGAAAATCGTATATAAAAATCAGGCGATCATGTTCGTTTTCTACCACACTGTCAATTGGGGTATCAGCCATCAGTTGGAGTGGATTTTCTGATTCTCCCACGTCAAATAGTGGATATTCTTCACCTTGCTCCCACGAATCATTGCTGAGATAAAAGGATGCCATTTCGCCACCTTCAAATCCGAAAGCCTGAACTATGGCGTTTTGAAAATCTTCTAAAGTATCGTTTTTACTGATTTCGATATCCCTAAACACATCATCTTCAATGTCTAAGATTACCCGGAATTTGTAAATCATGCGATTCAAATTAATTTAATATTGCTGCGAAACTACACATTATTTTTGGGAATAGAAACCCATTTTCGGTTGAATTGACTGTAACCATAGACTACTCTGAAAACCAAACAATATCGACGCAATCACCAAATGAAGCGGTTGAGTCAAGAACGGGAAATCGAAATAGGCAATCAAAATTCCCAAAAATATTTCCAAGAAAATCAGACTCAAAACACCGTACAGACTGCGAGGTATTGCGCCAAGTTTTCTGAAATGTAAAAACAACCAACCGTTGATGATGAGAATCAAAAATGAAAAACTTCGATGCGTGTAAAACCCAATGTTTTGCAAAGCACTCGCCCAAAGCGATTTGTCGTCGTAACCTGAGAGTCGAACTTGCTCATCAACTGCTTGGCGCACGCTTACACCCAAAAGCACTTGAACCAACAACAACAACAAGGCCAACAAGGAAACGAATTTGACTTGGGTTGAAATCTGATTAAAATCATTAACTTTTCTGTGTAAAGTGAGTAAATAAATCTGAAAAGCGACAATCAGCAGAGCCATCAGCATGTGGATGGAAATTTTGTACGGCACCAAAACCGAATAGACTACCTTGGCTCCCAACCAGGCTTGAAAACCCATCATAAAAACCAATAACCAACTGAGAACAACTGTTCTTTTGCTTTCTTTCCAATAAAAAAAAGATAAAATCGCGGTCAGAAAAACAGCCAAACCTGCCAATGCGCCCGCCAACCGATTGATGTATTCTGTCCAGGTATGAGACGGATTGAAGATGGCATAATCGTGCTTGGTGTATTTTTCAAAATTATTCAAATCCAAGTTGTCACCCGAAGTAAAATCTGATTTTGCTGACCAGAGTGCATCATCATGCATAATCATTTGACCCTTTTCAAAAGTTCGACCGGGCTGCCAAATCAAGACCGATTCTTCGGTTGGCGGTATGTAATAGCCAAAACACTTTGGCCAATCGGGACATCCCATGCCCGAGCCTGTCATGCGAACAACAGCACCCGCCAAAATGACGAGATAAACCAAAACAAGAGATACAATCAGCAATCTTCGATAAAATTTTTTCATTTTAAAGTTAGTTTACGCCATTTTTGACCATTAAAAAAAGTGATCGCTACAACAGAAACTGCTGATGTCAAAAAAGGTTTACAAAGGAATGAATTTAAAGGGGAAGAAGCAAAATTTACGAACAAAACAAGCAAAGAATTCACCGGTATTATTTTGATGAATTTTGAGCTAAAAAAAAGAAAAAATTAGGCTTCAACTTCTTTTTTAGGTGTCGTTGGATTGTAGCCAAAAGTCTTGTCGGTCACTTCCACATTGAGTACATTAAGAATGTATCCTATAATGGCGAAATGATGAATGGCATGACTTTGCGCCTGAGCCAAAATTGCGCCAAGCGTGTAATTTAAAGTGACAACACCCGAACCTAAATCGTCCGTTACCGGAACTATCGCGTCAAAGTCGGCTTCTTTTAAAGACAACAATTCGGATTGCGTTTGGATAATCTTGGCAATGGCAAAAGCGCGATCGTTTTCTATACGCGGGTCTCTTTTGCGTGCAATCAAGTTGATGTTTTGTTCAGGAAAGCCTTCCAAAGCACAATTAAAAACGTCTAAAATATGTCTAATGTGTCCTCCAATGCTTGAATAGTAAGGTGAAACAGAAGTGTTTACATAGACTTCGTCTGAGATTGTTCCCAGTAATTTTTTTGCTTTTTCTAAATTGTCATTTATCGCGCTGATGACCATAACCTCGGGTATTTGTATGATTGTAATATTTTATTTTGAAGGAATTTGATTTGAATTTTCATCCGTAACAAGTTGTCATTCAAACCTACTCATTTTTATTTGCAAATGTAGTCTAAAAAATTATTTTTACTTACGCAGGTTCTTTCAATTTTTCTAAAGTTCAAAACAACAATTTTATTTCCTTCTGATTGAACTGTTTTTGAATATTGTCTTCCAACACAACGACCAACTTTCCTTCCGTATTGACACCTGCTATTATTCCTGAGAATCGCTTTCCTTCTATATCTTCAAATGTAGAAGGTTTGTTTTTGCGAAATAAATGTGACTCATATTCTTCATGAAGTTGTTTTGCTTTGCCATTTAAAAAATCGGAAATATATTTATCCAAGAAAAGCAATTCTTTATCAAGTACTTCATCGACAGCGTTTTGTTTACCAGTCAATAATTTGATGGAAGTTGCCGTTGACAATTGATCATATTTTTGTTGGTTGATATTGATTCCGATACCGATAATCGAATTTGTTTTGTGGTCTTTATAAAACATATTTTCAATCAGGATACCGGCGACCTTCATTTTACCTGACAAAATGTCGTTTGGCCATTTGATTGTCAAATCCTGCAAAGCAAAATATTTGAGTGTCTGAAAAACAGACAATGAAACTGCCATACTCAAAAAAGCCAATTCGTTTTTTTTATAGTCAATTTCTTTGACGAAGACGCTCATCATAAGGTTTTTACCAGCTTCCGAAAGCCATGTATTGCCCTGCTGTCCTCTGCCGGCAGTTTGATGATCTGCAACCACGACCGTAAAATTTTCCAATGTTTTCTCTTGCGACAGTCGCTTGAGATGCGAATTGGTAGAATCGGTGGCACTAAGTTTGATTAATTGCATCAGATTGAATTATTTTGAACCAAAAAAACGATTTATTTTCAACTAAATTTAAAATGATTTGTTAACAAAAAAAAAGAATCTTTCAAAAAATAATACATTTGCATAAACACAACCCGTTGATGACTCAAAAAAAACAAGCTACAGACATACTTATAACCTCCATCCTGAAGGGAATAGAAGACGTAAAAGGGAAAGAAATTGATATTTTAGATTTGCGAGAAATAGAAAACACGGTTTGTGATTATTTTATTGTTTGCAGCGGAACTTCCAATACCCAAGTAAACGCCATTGTCAATTCAATACAAAAAACTGTCAGCAAAGAATTGCACGACAAACCTTGGCATGTGGAAGGATCCGACAATGCCGAATGGATATTGATGGATTATGTGGATGTGGTTGTTCACGTGTTTCAAAAACACATTAGAGAATATTATGACATCGAAAGTCTTTGGGGAGATGCCAAAGTGACAAAAATTGAAACTGAAAACTAAAAATTGCTAAATGACACCGGAAAACAACAATAATAAGACCCCGAAAAAACCAAAATTTAATGCCTATTGGATTTATGCAGTAGCGATTATGGTGTTTATCGGTTTGCAATATTACAATGGCGCATTGCACAGTGTTTCAAAAACAACGCCCTCCCAATTCGAAAATTTTCTTGAGCAAGGAGATATTGCCAAAGTAATCATCGTCAACAAATCTAAAGCGCAAGTTTACTTGACCAAAGAAGCATTAAGCAAAGAAATTCATCAAAAAAAGGATGGAAATCAAATTGTTGAACCATCTGCGGATACACCTCAATATGAATTCGAATTTGGTGATCTTCAAAATTTTGAAAACCAAATTCAAAGAGCAAAAGCAGAACACAATCTGACCACCAGCGTTGTTTACAAAACAGAAAACAACATTTGGGGAGATTTACTGATATCATTGTTACCATTTGTTTTACTCATCGGAATTTGGATATTTATCATGCGAAGAATGTCTGGTGGAGGCGCAGGTGGTCCGGGCGGACAGATTTTCAACATCGGAAAATCGCGTGCGACACTTTTTGATCAAAACACCAATGTGAAAGTTTCTTTTAAAGACGTTGCCGGATTGGAAGGTGCGAAAGAAGAGATACAAGAAATCGTAGAATTCCTCAAACATCCAGAAAAATATACTGCTTTGGGCGGAAAAATCCCCAAAGGGGCACTTTTGGTAGGTCCTCCGGGAACCGGGAAAACACTTTTAGCCAAAGCCGTCGCAGGCGAAGCCAAAGTACCGTTTTTCTCACTTTCGGGTTCAGATTTTGTCGAAATGTTTGTCGGTGTGGGTGCCTCTCGTGTCAGAGACTTGTTCAAGCAAGCCAAAGACAAATCGCCTGCCATAATTTTTATAGATGAAATCGACGCAATCGGTCGCGCACGTGGGAAAAATAATTTTTCTGGCGGCAATGATGAACGCGAAAATACACTCAACCAACTGCTTACTGAGATGGATGGCTTCGGCACCAATACCAATGTCATCGTTTTGGCAGCGACAAACCGTGCCGATATTTTAGACAAAGCATTGATGCGCGCCGGAAGGTTTGACCGACAAATTTATGTCGATCTTCCCGATGTGAGAGAGCGCAAAGAAATTTTTGAAGTCCACTTAAAACCAATTATAAAAGAAGCCAACATCGACCTTGAGTTTTTATCAAAACAAACGCCTGGATTTTCAGGAGCCGATATTGCCAACGTCTGCAACGAAGCTGCGCTCATCGCCGCTCGTAAAAGCAAAAAATCTGTAGAAAAACAAGATTTTCTCGATGCGATTGATCGGATTGTAGGCGGACTGGAAAAGAAAAACAAAATTGTAACACCTGCCGAAAAAAGAGCCATTGCCATACACGAAGCCGGTCACGCCACAGCAAGTTGGGTGTTAGAGCACGCCGCACCGCTGGTGAAAGTCACCATAGTGCCACGTGGACAATCATTGGGTGCCGCATGGTACTTACCGGAAGAAAGACTGATTGTAAGACCCAATCAAATGCTCGATGAAATGTGCGCAACACTGGGAGGAAGAGCTGCAGAAGAAGTTATATTCAACGAAATTTCAACAGGAGCACTCAGCGATTTAGAAAAAGTTACCCGTCAGGCACGAGCCATGGTAACCATCTATGGATTGAATGACAAAGTCGGGAATTTAACTTATTACGATTCGACTGGCCAATCAGAATATTCATTTACCAAACCTTATAGCGAAGAAACCGCCAAACTCATCGATAAAGAAATTTCAAATCTAATCGAAAGTCAATACCAACGTGCCGTTCAGTTGATGAAAGACCACAAGGAACAATTGATCAAATTGGGCGATTTACTCATTGAAAAAGAAGTAATTTTTAAAGATGACCTCGAGCAGATATTCGGCAAACGAGCCTTTGGAATAGAAGAAAATCTAAGTCCGCTGCCTGCTTAAATCTGTTGTTAAAAATTCATTCATTAAAAAGCTTTATCCGACTTTGTGTTGGGCAAAGTTTTTTTTACTTTTGAGGAACTTTTAACTAATCAGTCCAAGGTTCATTTTATGAACATCTTTAAAAAAATTCTAGGTCTTACAACTATACCGGAAAAAGCGGATGTACCCAAACAACCGATAAGTCCATACATGAGGCAAAGCCAAATGCCTCTTGACGAGCGTTTTATGACCAATTTTAAGCAGAACGGCGGTAAATTTTTGTATTGCGAGAATCTCGATGAGGTTTTTTCCAACTTCAAATTTATTATCGAAGAAAATAGTTGGTCAGACACTAACATTCAATGCTTTGACAAACAATTACAAGAGAAGTTTAAGAATTTTCCTGTCAAATATTCCAAAGACAAAGACGCATCTTTTCTTTTTAGTGCCTGCCAGAATCTGATAGCTGACGATGGCTCTGTCATGTTTTGTTCCAATCAAATCAATGAACGAAAACTCAATGAGTTGCCCGAATATTTTGTTATTTTTGCTACCACGAGTCAAATTGTCAACAATATCGGAGAAAGTTTAAGGGGTATCAAAATGAACAACCAAAGACATTTGCCAACAAACATCATCTCTTTAAAACATTTCGACACCAATCAAGAGAATGATTTTATGTCCTACGGCAGTAGCGCAAAAAACTTATATTTGTTGCTGTTGGAAGACCTCTAAAATATGAACAACCTACTAACCAGAACCGTTTCGGGATTATTTTACAGCACCCTGCTGGTTTTTTCCGCTTATTATTCGGAAGATTTGTTTTATTTATTACTCTTTGGTCTGAGCATCATCCTGCTGATAGAATTCAACCGTCTGATGAAACGCAAAAACTTCAGCCCGTTTCTCATACTTATTCTGTTGTTCTATCTATTAAAGGAAGGAAAAATAACCGATTATTTCTTCTATCCCATTTTGTTGATTTCCGTTTTGATGAATATTTATCTGATGTATAACCTTTTCACCAAAAAGCCCATTCGGGAAGGACAGCTGCAAAACTTCATGTACAGCACTTTCTATATTTCTACCTCCCTTATCTATCTCTACTTTATTGCACGCATTCACCAGGTTTATAACCCAACCGTTGTCATTGGACTTTTCGTATTGGTTTGGATCAATGATTCTTTTGCGTATTTGGTGGGCATTAGTTTGGGGAAAAGAAAACTCTTTGAACGAATTTCACCCAAAAAAACCATCGAAGGATTTTTAGGCGGACTCATTTTCTGTCTGATTGGCGGTGTGTTACTCGGCTTGTATTCCAACATCTTGGGCGTTAAAGTTTGGGTTATAATCAGTTTGATGACGGCAATTTTAGGCACCATTGGCGATTTGATTCAATCCAAATTCAAACGACAAACCGGCGTAAAAAACAGCGGAAATTTAATGCCCGGACATGGCGGTATTTATGATCGGTTGGATAGTATTATCTTTGTTGCTCCATTTATATTAACTTTTATGCTGATATTCTACTATGTTTCATAAAGAGGGAAAAAAAATCATCTTCACAACCATTCTTTTGGTTCTGATTTTATTGGTCTTGAATGTATTTTGGATTGAAAATCCACTAGCAAAATATTTTGTTTACGCGTTCGCGGTTTTTATTTTGATTGCCATTTTGCAATTTTTCAGAAATCCGGATCGCACCATCAATGTTTCACATAAAAATGCAGTTTCGCCGGTTGACGGAAAAGTGGTTGCCATCGAAGAAGTTTTTGAACCCGAATTTTTCAAGGAAAAAAGAATCCAAATTTCCATTTTCATGTCGCCAATCAATGTTCACGTCACACGTTATCCAGTGAGTGGTCAAGTGGTTTTCAGCAAATACCACCCCGGAAAATACTTGGTTGCTTGGCATCCAAAATCGAGTGAAGAAAACGAGCGAACGACCGTAGTGCTGAAAAGTCCAACCTGGGGAAATGTGCTTTATCGGCAGATTGCCGGTGCTTTGGCCCGACGAATAGTCAATTATGCCGAAGTTGGAACCGGCGTTATTCAGGGTGATGATTCCGGATTTATTAAATTTGGTTCGAGAGTAGATGTTTTTTTACCTTTGGACTGCGTTGTTCTCGTCCGATTGAACCAAAAAGTAAAAGGAGGCGTTAGTATCATAGCATCCAAGTCATGAAACAAGAAGAATTAGACAGAGCATTCGACCAAGCGTTCTTGCGGGCCAGCAAAACAAAAATTCTGCTGCCTCCCGACATCATGCTGTATTTTTATGCCTACTACAAAAAATCGACTATCGACCGCCCTTTTTACAACCCTTCAGGCGAAAACGAACTTCGCAATGCATTTAAAATAAACGCCTTATTTCAGATAAAGGACATTTCTCAAAACGAAGCGAAGAAAAAATACATCGAATTGGTCGAGAAATACATCACCGATTAATTCTCGTTCACGCGCTTCAATCCTCGAAAAACAAACTACTCTTTTTTCAATTTAAAAATCAAGGCCTGATAAGGTTTTAGCGTAATTGTATTGACTTGAATATCCACATCATCGTAGTTATCGATGAGGGTTTGCTCAATTTGTGTGGCTTGCTTCAATTCAATTTTTGCTTGTATTGCTTTAAAATTCAACAACACCAAAATTTTATCTCCCTCCCACGCTCTGGTATAGGCATAAATGCTCGGATGCTCTTTTTGGAGAAGTTCGTATTGACCATAAACCAGCACCGGATTGTTGCGACGCAAATAAGTCAATTTCCGAAAATGATTCAGCACCGAGTTCGGGTTTTTTTCTTCAGATTCAACATTGATTGTTTTGTAATTTTCAT
>PHDQ01000095.1 GCA_002841025.1 Bacteroidetes bacterium HGW-Bacteroidetes-13
GGCATGCGCGGGTCGTTCCAACCCGATACGTGTTTTTGTTCAACCAATTGCAACAGTTTGCGTTTGCTCATCACGGTATAACTCAAATTGAGTCGGGCGAATTCTCGCTGTTTGGGAGGCAACGGCAAGACACTTTCGTCATAAACTTGTTTGATAAACCAATCATACAGCTCACGATGCATCATAAACTCGAGGGTACAAATAGAATGTGAAACTTGTTCGATATAATCCGACTCTCCGTGCGCCCAATCGTACATCGGGTAGATAAACCAATCGCTGCCGGTGCGGTGATGTGCTTTGTGCAAAACGCGGTACAAAAATGGGTCGCGCATAAGCATATTGGAAGAAGCCATATCGATTTTGGCACGCAAAACGTGCGCACCATTCGGAAATTTTCCGGCCTTCATCGCTTCAAAAAGTTCGAGGTTTTCGGCTACTGAACGATTGCGGTACGGACTTTCTACACCCGGTTGTGTGGGCGTGCCTTTTTGTTGTGCAATTAGTTCAGCTGATTGAGAATCAACATAAGCCAATCCTTTTTCAATCAACAAAATTGCCCAGTCGTAGAGTTGCTGAAAATAATCGGAAGCGTAACATTCTTTATCCCACTTGAACCCCAGCCATTGGATGTCTGCTTTGATGGAATCGACGTATTCTTGTTCTTCTTTCGCAGGATTGGTGTCGTCAAAACGCAGATTGACCGGCGCGTTGTATTTCAATCCGAGCCCGAAATTCAGGCAGATAGATTTGGCATGACCGATGTGCAGATATCCGTTGGGTTCGGGTGGGAATCTGAATCGGAGTTTGTCTTGGGTATATCCGCTTTTAAGGTCTTCTTCAATAATTTGCTCCAAAAAATTGAGCGATTTGTTTTCTTCCATCCTGTGTTTGACTAAGTGTGGACAAAGTTACCAAAATCTAAGAATAAACTATCTTTGTCAAAAACTATTTCATGGGAATTATACGCTTGGAAAACATTCGACTCTACGCCTACCACGGATGTTTGGAGGAAGAAGGCAAGATTGGGTCGGATTATCGGGTGGATGTCAAAACCAAAGCCGATTTGAAACGTCCCGCCTCGACCGACTCGCTCAAAGATACCGTAGATTACGTTCATCTGCATCACATCGTCAAAGAAGAAATGGCGATTCGCTCCAAACTGTTAGAAACCGTTGCACAAAGGATTATCAATCGGATGTTAGCCGAATTGCCGATAGAAAAAGCGGTGGTGAAAATTTCCAAAATAAACCCGCCTATCGGGGGCGACGTGCGTTCAGTTTCCGTATCTTTGAAAGGAACGCGCGAAAAATAAAAAACCCGTCGTGAGTTAAAAATATTTTTTCTAACTTCGCAACCCAAAATTAGGGCATCGTGGCCGAGTGGCTAGGCAGAGGTCTGCAAAACCTTCCACAGCGGTTCGAATCCGCTCGATGCCTCTTCTTTTCTTTATCTATTTTTTTTAGCAAAACTTTCCACAGCGGTTCTCCCGCCCCGAAGCGTCGGGGTCGGGACGCTCGATGCCTCTTTGTTTTCAAGAACACCTTTGACAAAGGATTCTAAATCATTGTCGTCCGGTAAAAATTTAAACAATGGTTTAACCCTTAGCAGTCACGAGGCTTATACAACATATCGCATCAACGGGGTTTCTTTTTTTGAAGACAAACTTTTCTATCGACAGTTTGTTCCGATTGACTAAAAACAACCCACACAAGGGCAAAACACAGACAGGAAAGCAATCAAAACACACAAAATTTGGCTAAAGCCAACACAATCACAATCCTGTTTCGGTTGGCTAAAACCAACCGCAATTCATGAATTGCATCCCGCTGAAGCGGGGTGACAGCTGCAACAATGGGGCAACCCGCCTGAACATTCGGGCAGGTTGGCTTTAGCCAAATAAAAAATTAATGTGGATAAGTGAATTTTAAAAATCAGTTGGCAATCTTTTTTAGTTTTGATACTCAAAAATATAAACTAAGGATGATATTGCAAGAGGTTAGCTCCGGTCAATAATTTTTACCGGACAGCAATGAAATTTTATAACTTTGCAGGGGCTTATTTTCAAATTTTTTATCCTAAATAGAATAACCTTCAAAACTCCGTGCTTCAATCACTTTTCGATTTTCTGTTCAAACAATACAGCGATTACAGTACGTTGCACATTGTGCTCGAACTGTTAGCCGCGGGTTTTGGCGTGCTGAGTGTTTGGTTTGCCAAAAAAGAAAATATTTGGGTTTATCCGACCGGCTTGCTGAGTACGGGCATTTATGTTTATCTGCTTTATCAATGGAGTTTGTTGGGAGACATGCTCATCAATGCGTATTATTTTGCCATGAGTGTGTACGGTTGGTATATGTGGACACGAAAGGTCGATGAAACACATTATATACCAATCACGCGAACTTCAATCAAAGAAAAATGGATTTCGGGATGGCTTTTTATTGCAACGATTCTCTTTGTTTATTTGGTGTACAAAGGCTTCGACCGATGGAGTTTTTGGTCGGCACGGATTGACACGCTCACCACTGCTTTGTTTTTTGTAGGTATGTGGCTGATGGCAAAAAAGAAAATCGAGAATTGGATTTATTGGATTATCGGCGATTTGATTTCCATTCCGCTTTATTTCTACAAAGGTTATACCTTTACGGCCTTTCAATATGTAATATTTTTGATAATCGCCATTTTTGGATATCTTTCATGGAAAACCCACTTGCACAACAAGTTTCAGACTGCATCAAAATAGTTCTCTTCGGCCCTGAATCGACGGGAAAAACAACACTTTCCAATCAATTGGCGAATCATTATAAAACGGTTTGGGTGGAAGAATTCGCCAGAGAATATTTACAGGAAAAATGGAATAGAACCCAGATTATTTGCGAGCTCAGCGACATACTTCCCATAGCTTGCGGGCAAATGGCACTCGAAAACAAGTTGGCCAAGCAAGCCAATCGGGTGTTGATTTGCGACACGGATTTACTTGAAACCAAAGTTTATTCGGAGGCTTATTACGGAAGTTGCCCTGTCGAATTGGAAACCGCTGCAAAAGTGAGTGCGTATGACCTTTATTTACTCACTTATATCGACGTGCCTTGGGCTCCGGATGACCTCCGCGATCGACCCAACCAACGGGTCGAAATGTTCCAATTTTTTGAAGAAGCGTTAAAAAAGTCGCAAAAGCCCTATGTTTTGTTGAAAGGTGACCAAACTACACGTCTAAAAAAAGCTATCTTTGAGATAGATAAACTTTTAAATTCAAAAAAAACTTGAAGTCAATGAATTTATGCGGAACAATTCAGGTCTTAATACTTTATAAGAAATCCAGATGAAGCTTTCCAAAGATGATGTCGCTCAAATTGAGGCCTGCGGATTGACCGTTGAGCAAGTACAAAAACAGCATCAGTTTTTTGTCCGTGGGCAACTTCACGCCTTGCTTGAAAAACCCGCCGTTGCAGCAGACGGTATCGTCCGATTTCAAGCCTTTGAATCGCAACAGCTCGTCGCGTATTTTGACAAGAAAAAACACCTTTACAGTTTATTGAAATTTGTGCCTGCTTCGGGTGCTGCCACGCGGATGTTTAAGGCGTTGATAGAGTTTGTCAACCAATTTAATCCCGAGACGCAGACTTTTAACGAATACGTCAACAAGAACAAAGCACACACGCTGAAAACATTTCAGGTGGGAATGGAGAAACTCCCTTTTTACAGCTTGGTGATTCGCCATTTAAAAGAAAAATTTGTGGATTATGATGAATACAATGAAGATAAAAAAATAGTGCTTTTTATCAATCATTTGCTCACCCCACAAGGGTTTAATTTTCAAAATCTTCCCAAAGGTCTTATCCCGTTTCACCGATACAAAAATCATTTGGCAACGCCTTTTGAAGAGCATCTTTTTGAAGCTGCGCTGTATGTAAAAAACGATGATTCCGCTGTGTTGCATTTTACCATTTCGGAGAATCAATTACAGTTATTTGAAAATCATTTAGAAAAAATAAACAAGGTTGTTTCCGAAAAGACAGAAACACGGTTTGATGTTTCCTTTTCCTTTCAAAAAAAATCGACAGACACTTTGGCGGTATCCTTAAACAATGTGCCGTTCAGAAATCAGTCGGGTGCTTTGGTCTTTCGTCCGGGTGGGCATGGTGCATTGATAGAAAATCTTAATGAACGAACGGAGGAGCTCATTTTTATACAAAACATCGACAATGTGGTGGTTCATCACTTTGAGAAAGAAATTTCTTATTACAAGAAAATGTTGGGCGGACTTTTGATGAAATTGCAAAAGCAAAGTTTTGCATATTTGAAGGAGTTAGAAAATCCGATTGGTGAAGCCAAACTTGATGCCGTTAAAAAGTTTTTAATTGACGACCTCAACAGTTGTCTTCCCGCTGATTTTGAAAAATACACTTTTGAAAATAAGCTGACATTCATTCAGGCTAAACTCAACAGACCCATTAGGGTATGCGGCATGGTGCGCAATGAAGGCGAGCCGGGCGGAGGTCCGTTTTGGGTGAAAGATGCATCTGGAAATTTGTCTTTGCAAATTGTCGAATCTGCACAAGTCAACAAAAAGAATAAATTGCAGGAAAAGATTTTGAAAAGTGCCACACATTTCAATCCGGTGGACATCGTTTGCGGGGTGTACGACTACCGTGGCAACAAATTTGATCTGACCCAATTTGTCGATGAAAACGCGGTATTTATCGCAGAAAAAACCATCGGCGACCAACCCATCAAAGCCCTCGAACTTCCGGGTTTATGGAATGGTGGCATGGCAGACTGGAACACCGTTTTTGTGGAAGTGCCGCTCATCACGTTTAATCCTGTTAAAACTGTGAACGACCTTTTCAAACCAGCGCATCAGGTTAGATAGTGTAACCTTTTTACACACTTTGCTTACACAAGTTTACACAGTTTTACACAATCTTCTTTTTTAAGCGTGGGAAGAAATATAGATACATTGTTATATTTCAAATCATTACTCATTTTAATTTGGGGTTTTTAAAATCGGCATGGTTGTTTAATGCTACTACGTGTATCTAAATTTAAAAATCATGTCTATCACCCAGTTTATTTCGTTTCTCTCTTTTGAAGGTCAAATAACACACGCCAATCAAATTCCTTATCTGTTTGACGGTATCATGGACATGGTGCTAAACCGAGAAATAGAAAATCAAAAATTATCGCAAATCCCTTACGATTGGGCTTGAAAACATATATCCATCGAAAACTATTTAATCATTTAACATCCAAACCTTTTACAGTATGAAAAAAGTAATTTTAATGACCGTTTTAACCTCGGTTTTCCTCGTGTCGTGTGTTTCTAAAAAGAAATATGTAGCATTGGAAAGCGACTTGCAAAACACGCGTAGTCAACTTCAGAAAACGACCGTTGAGAAAGAAGAACTCGAAGCCAAATTTGCCAAGATTGAAGCCAGAGTGGCCGAGTACAATGCCAAAATCAACTCCTTAAAGGAAGTGAATGACAACCAATTGGAGTTAGTCGGCAACAAGGCTGTCATTTCTAAAAACATGAAAGACAACATGAAAGCTACTTTGCGAAAAGTAGATCAAAATGAATTGAGCAACGCCAAAACATTGGAAGACTCTATCAATCTGGCGGTTTCTTACAACATCAAACAATCGATTACCGACAACACCAACCAAGAGGACGTGGACATCAGTATTGACAAAACTGTGGTGATGATTACCATTTCCGATAAGATGTTGTTTAAAAGTGGAAGCTACAGAGTGAGCGACAAAGCCGGTGATTTGCTTCAAAAACTTGCTGATGTCATCAATTCTGAACCCAGCACCGAAGTGATGATTGAAGGTCATACCGACAACAAAACCGTCAAAGCCGGCTCGTCTGTTCGAGACAATTGGGACTTGAGCGTACAAAGATCTTCTTCCATTGTCCGTTTGCTTCAAGACAAATACAAAGTAGATCCTTCCAAATTGATTATTGCCGGAAGAGGTAGTTTTAAACCCTTAGTTGGTAATGATACCGAAGAAAACAGAGCCAGAAACAGAAGAACCCGAATTGTGATTATACCTGATTTGGACAAGTTTTTCTCCATGCTCTAATCGTATTTATTTCCCCGTAATTTTTACTGTGCATACTACTAACACTATTTGAAAAGGGTGGGCTTCGGCTCACCTTTTTTTTGTTTAATAAAATTTTAAACAAACCGGTTTAATCGTTGCTCTGTGTGTTCGGTTGTTCAACTTTGTGACGCGCAATGTCTCCCGCTAATTAACAAAGTCGATTTGTCTGTTTTTTGGAAAAAATAGGGACTGCTTATGGGTCAACCAAAATCAATTTATTTTTTAACAGTGTTTAACATTGTCGATTTTTAATTTTTTATACATTTAGAATTGATTTTTACCTAACCCAAAAAAACATTCCCATGAAAAATCACTTTTTGACATCTTTGCGTGCCGTCTCGATATTATTTCTAATTGCAGCATTTATCGCCTGTGAAAACAAAGAAAAGAAGACAGAAACAACACCCGTTTCCAATTCAGAATTTGAATCTCCATCTTTTCAAGTAGGGATTGTTGTGAAAAATTTAGCGGAGTCGTTGGCGTTTTACAAAGACGTAATCGGAATGGTGGACAGTCGGCAGTTTGACATCAATGCCGAGTTTGGGAAAAACTCCGGACTTTCGGACAGTATTCCGTTTAAGGTAACCGCGCTTAAGCTGGAAGACAGCCCAACTGCTCCGGAGTGGAAATTGGTGGCTTTTGACACCATTCATTTGGAAGGTTTCTCTAAAAGACTACAAGATGGTATTGGCGTGCGGTACACCACTTTATTGGTCAAATCGGTGGCACCGTTCTTAAAAAGATTTGAAGAACACAACGTGAAAACCCTTGGCGCAACTCCTATGAAACTGCCAAACGGAAAAACTTTTATATTGATTCAAGATCCAAATGGAATATTTATTGAAATCATTGGAGGAGATTAGTGTCAAATTGAGTACTCAAAATATCATTCCAATGGTGCAATTCGGATAATTCCCTTTTAGATAAATTTTTCAATACCTGCTCATCCACCACCTAAAGATTTCTGCCGATTGAATACTCCCATGTTTTTTGAGTTCATTCATCATCTGCGATAGGTTGCCTTGATCTTTGGATATTTTAAGTCCTCTTATCCAAGTTTCGAGTTCTTTGAGATTTCCTTTTTTTTGACAATGAGCACAATGCCAAGAATCATCTAAAGTTGAGATTTTGAATCGGTGTTTGTCTTTAGCATTCGGGCATAATGCAGACCAATCATAGACCGAACGACCATCGGGAACTGGATCCATTCTATGATCTCTTAAAAAGGTAATAATTTCTGTTTCAATTGTTTTTGCCTTTTCAATATTGTCCTGACGCATCTTTCCAAGATATTTCAAGATATTGTCAAAGTCATCCTTTGTAATGATAGAGCTACTTTTATAAATTGGGTGAAATTCATCGAATCGATGCGCAACAAAATTCTTTATAATTATTAAAAGTAAATTCTTTTTTCGATCTTCGTATCGAAGTTTAAATTGCGCAATGATATACATTTCCTTCGTATTGTTTTGGGTAGCCAATTGCACAAATCCATCATCGGTAATTCTGAAATAATAAGAAATGTAAACATCCCAAATAGTTTCCTTAATCTCCATGAGAAACAGGAACTCATTGCGAATGCTTTCAGTGCTGCCAAAATCCAAATTTAAATTCCCGGCAACTCCTTCTTCTTTTGTGAAAACAGTTTTCATAATGCATGATTTTTAAAGTTAATAATGCATCAGGACAATAAATAAAACAGTGAGGTAATCATTTTTTTGACTGAACTGTCCATATACTAAACCACCGTGGCTTTGTTGCTCGGTTGGTACACATTGCTGTGTTCCTGATATTGGTGTAAAAATAGAAATTTTTAGCGACTTTTCAAAATAAAGTTTATGAACTGTGTTTTTTGTGGAGTCTGAAAAACCGTTTGCTTATTGAACCAACAACTTCAAAATAATATTATTTTCATCCATAAACCTGCTTTGGTTAGCCGTAACTTTTCAGTCTCATGAAAAATCAATACAAATTTCGTCTGTTCGAGTGTTTTATTGAAAAATGCGACCGCTTTTTTAAATAAAATGTATCGAGAACTATACAATTACAAGCTTCTCGATACCTGCCTGTGGCAGACAGGCAATTTTTACTAGTAAAGCGGTCGCATTACCATTAAAAACCACGCGAAGTGACGGTTAAAACGAAATTCATTTGAATCGCTGAATAGTGACAGTTAGCCCGATTTATGAGACGGTTGACAAGTGAACATAAATCACTTATTCAGGCATCGCAAACTGACATTCATGGTTTTGGTTTTTCAACAAAAAAAGCGTTTTTATATGACCAATTCGTTTTTTAACATAAACACAAGCCACATAAACAGTTGTTCGTCCGTTGTTTATTTTCTTGTCATGCTGAGGATATAATCCATAATCAAAGAAGTTGCGCCCAATTTTTCACCTATAAAAGTATTGTTGATATTGCCTTG
>PHDQ01000349.1 GCA_002841025.1 Bacteroidetes bacterium HGW-Bacteroidetes-13
AAAAAAATCCGGCATTTGTCCGGATTTTTTTTTGAATATAAAATCTAACTTTGCAAAATGAATTCAACGGAAAAAAAAGACATCCGAAGCATGACCAAAGAATCACTCCAAGATTTTTTTGTGTCTATGGGCGAAAAACCTTTCAGAGGCAATCAGGTGTATGAATGGCTTTGGAAAAAATCGGCTTATGACTTTGAATCGATGACCAATCTTTCAAAACCCGTCCGAGAATTGTTGGAAGAACATTTTGTCATCAACCACATCCGCTTAGATCAGTTTCAAAAAAGTGCAGACGGAACTCTCAAAAATGCTGTTAAACTTCACGATGGCTTGGTGGTTGAATCGGTACTGATCCCGACCGAAACCCGAACTACCGCTTGCGTTTCCAGTCAGGTTGGTTGCAGTTTAGATTGTAAATTTTGTGCCACGGCAAAACTCAAAAGGATGCGCAATTTGAATCCGGATGAGATTTTTGATCAAGTAGTTACCATCGACCGTCAAAGCAAACTTTACCACAACCGACCGTTGAGCAACATTGTTTTTATGGGCATGGGCGAGCCGTTGATGAACTACAACAATGTGCTGAAAGCCATCGAAAAAATCACTTCACCCGAAGGCTTGGGTATGTCGCCGAAACGCATCACTTTGTCAACCTCCGGCGTGCCGAAAATGATCAAAAAATTAGCCGATGACGGCGTAAAATTCAAATTGGCCGTGTCGCTTCATGCTGCTTTGGATGATGTTCGGACGCTCATCATGCCGTTTAATGAAACTTTCCCACTTGCCGAATTGCGCGAGTCTTTGCAATATTGGTATAAGCTAACCAAGAGCAAAATCACCTTTGAATACATCGTTTGGAAGGACATCAATGACAAGCCAAAAGACATCGATGCGTTGGTGAGATTTTGTAAATCTGTGCCTTGCAAAGTCAATTTGATTGAATACAACTCCATTGGCGATTCCCATTTTCAACAAGCCGATAACAGCGCGTTGGAAAGCTACCAAAAAGCCTTGGCGAAAATAGGTGTAGTTGCCAAAGTCAGACATTCGCGCGGAAAAGACATTGATGCCGCTTGCGGACAGTTGGCGAATAAG
>PHDQ01000350.1 GCA_002841025.1 Bacteroidetes bacterium HGW-Bacteroidetes-13
CGCAAAAACAAAAATATTGTTTCTTAGATAGTTTCATACTTTTGTATGCTATTAAAAACACATCATGGAAGAACGTTTGAAATTTGCCGTGTTTGGCGGTGGAAGTTGGGCAACCGCATTGGTTAAAATCCTTACCGAAAAAGAACAGAAAGTAGGCTGGTATATGCGAAGTGTTTATGTCAAAGAACACTTGATGCACCAAGGACACAACCCCAATTATATCAGTTCGGTGGAGTTTGATGTATCAAAACTATTTCTCAGCAACGACCTCAACGAAGTGGTAGAAAAAGCAGATTATCTCATCTTTGCTATTCCGTCCGCCTTTTTGTTTGACGAACTCAAAAAACTGACGGTTTCCCTGCAAGACAAAGTTATTTTTTCGGCCATCAAAGGTATCGTTCCGGAAACCAGCCTGATTGTGGGCGAACATTTTCATACGCAATACGAGATTCCTTATGACAACATTGGCGTTATTACCGGACCCTGTCACGCCGAAGAAGTTGCCCTCGAACGGCTTTCGTATCTGACCATTGCCTGTTCGGACAAGACCAAAGCGCGAACACTCGCCAAAGTACTTTCCAACGAATACATCAAAACCAAAATCTCCGACGACATCATCGGGACGGAATATGCGGCCATGCTCAAAAACATTTATGCGATAGCAGCCGGCATTGCCCACGGTCTCGGCTATGGCGATAATTTCCAGTCGGTGTTGATGAGCAACGCCATTCGCGAGATGAAAAAGTTTATCCGCAAAGTCCACAAAATGAAGCGCAACATCAACAATTCTGCCTATCTCGGCGACTTGCTGGTGACGGGTTATTCGGTTTTCAGCCGCAACCGCATGTTTGGCAACATGATCGGCAAAGGCTACACCGTCAAGTCGGCCATGATGGAAATGAGCATGGTTGCCGAAGGCTATTACGCCACCAAAAGTGCCTGGCAAATCAACCAAAAAAACCAAGCCAAAACACCGATACTCGATGCGGTTTACGAAGTTTTATACGAAGGCAAAAACGCCAAAAAGGTTTTTCAGAAGTTGACGGAGGCGTTGGATTGACAAATCATTAGATTGAAGCAACACCC
>PHDQ01000351.1 GCA_002841025.1 Bacteroidetes bacterium HGW-Bacteroidetes-13
CTGTCGTTTCGGAATATACCGGTGTTCAGCAACTCCCCGTCAACGATGTCTGTGGAGATGTTGTTGAAAAACTGTTGATGAAGTGATGGCGCTCTAAAACCGGTACTGATGGCTCCTCGAAGGGCAAGTGCATCCGTTAATTCATAGCGCGCAGTCAACTTCCCGTTGAAAGTGTCACCAAAATCGCTGTAATCTTCGTATCGACCCGCCAATCCAATCAGGAATTTGTCGGTGATATCAGCCTCCAAGTCAACGTAGAAAGAAACACTCGTTCTGTTTTCGGCTACGGCATTTAAAGGAGAAAATCCGGGGAATGATTGTGCGCCTCCATTGATGTAGGAAGCCTCTTCGCCTGCGGTTATCTCATATCGTTCGTATCTGAATTCAGACCCGACCGCCACGTTCAAGCCGTTGAGTATGTAATCGTAATATTTTCGCGCATCGAGGTTGACCGTATTTTGAAAAAACTGGTGTCCGCCTGCGTCAAATTTGGTCGGGCTGTTCGCGCCCAAAGAAGCATTGTTGCTGTTTTCGACGGTAAAATCAAAAATGTTTTCACCAAGCGTGTTGCTTAGATCAAAATCCCACTGCCCAAGTTTAAAACGAACACCTGTTGAAAGTGATTGATCGCTGATGTCAGACAACAAAGAGGGTTGGAATCCAAACGGAAACAACTCAGGTACCACGTTTTCGGTTTCACTCGGCAATCTTCTAAATCCAAAACCTTGCCCGTCGCGGACGCTGATACCGCCCGACAGATAAAAAACAGCTTTGTCAGAAAAAGGATATTCCAAATTGAGAAAACCTTGCACGTTTCGGATAGCCGCATCGCCTACCTGAAAATTAAAATCATCTCGATTCAGTCCATTTTCAGCTAATTTTTGGTCGTCTATTCCACGTGCATTCGGGTCGCTGAAATCGTAGGCGAAAAAGTTGCCAAATTCGGATTGGTCAAAAATAATCAGGTTGTGGTTTTGGCTTCGCGATGTTTTTTGGCGGTCGTTGAAACCCAGAGTCAGGTTGTAAAACCCGCCATCATCACCCAATTTAGCACCGTAATTCAAATTGACATCTACGGTTTC
>PHDQ01000352.1 GCA_002841025.1 Bacteroidetes bacterium HGW-Bacteroidetes-13
CAAAAAAATTATTTTTTAAGCGAAGCCATGTCGATGACAAAACGGTAGTGAACATCCCCTTTGATGGTTCGTTCGTAGGCTTCGTTGATGTAGCTGATATCTATCAACTCCACATCCGAAACGATGTTGTGTTTGGCACAGTAATCGAGCATTTCCTGAGTTTCAGCAATGCCACCAACCAAAGAACCTGCGATGGATTTTCTGCCGAAAATCAAATTGAAAGCACTCACATCACTTGGTTCGGGCGGCACTCCCAAGACAATCATCACACCGTTGGTCTTTAACAATTGCAGGTATTCGTTGTAGTCATGTTTGGCGGAAACTGTATCGATGATAAAATCAAAACTTCCCGCCAATTTTTTCATATTTTCAGGCTTAGAAGTAAGTTCAAAGTGATGTGCACCCAAATCGTTGGCATCTTTTTGTTTTTCCGGAGATCGACTGAGCACCGTTACATCCGCACCCATTGAAGCACCGAGTTTGACCGCCATGTGGCCCAATCCGCCCAATCCCAAAACAGCCAGTTTGTGTCCTTTTTTCACACCCCAATGACGAAGTGGCGAATAAGTTGTAATTCCTGCACAAAGCAAAGGAGCGACAGCATGGAGAGGAAGTTTATCCGATACATGCAAAACAAAATCTTCCCGAACGACGATGTGAGTTGAATATCCTCCTTTGGTAATTTCTTTCCCGTCGCGGGTCAGTGAATTGTATGTTGCCGTCACGCCTTCCAAACAGTATTGTTCGTAGCCGTGTTTGCAGTTGTCGCAATCTCCACAAGAATCGACAAAACAACCAACGCCGACTGTTTCACCAACTTTAAATTTACGCACATTATTTCCAACACGCGTTACTTTTCCGACAATCTCATGACCTGGGATTGCTGGATAAACCGTGTTTCCGCCCCACTCATTTCGAACCGTATGGATGTCGGAATGACACACACCACAGTACAGAATTTCAATCTCTATATCACCCGAATCGGGTTCGCGACGTGTGATGGTCAGGTTGTCTAATTTTGACTCGGCACTCTTGGCACCGTAAGCTTTTACATTGTTCATAGTTTGAATTTTTTTT
>PHDQ01000353.1 GCA_002841025.1 Bacteroidetes bacterium HGW-Bacteroidetes-13
GTTTTTGCAGGAAGCGTCCGATTGATAGATAACATTCCGCTAAATTAATTACCTTTGCACCATGCAAATTCAAGTTGTAAAATCTAAAATTCACCGAGTTACCGTCACCGGAGCCGACCTCAATTATATCGGAAGCATCACCATCGATGAAGACCTGATGGATGCTGCCAATATCATAGAAGGCGAGAAAGTTCATATTGTCAACATCAACAATGGCGAACGCCTCGAAACCTATGTCATCAAAGGCTTGCGAAAAACCGGGGAAATCACCCTCAACGGTCCTGCCGCCCGACGGGTGCAAAAAGGCGATATCATCATCATCATTTCCTACGGCTTGATGGATTTTGAAAAAGCAAAAAGCTTCAAGCCGTCTATCGTTTTCCCGAACGAATCCGACAACTCCTTAACCTGATGATTTGAAATCAACAATCATCAAGATTCTCAAAAATGTTGTGCCGCTACTCATCGGCGTTATTTTGATTTGGTATTCGTACCATCGGTCCACACCCGAACAAATTGACACGACGATTGCGTACATGAAACAAGCCAGTCCCTGGTTGATTTCCCTTTCAATTTTATTTGGACTCTTGAGCCATTTTTCCCGTGCTTGGCGCTGGAAATACATCTTTCAACCTTTGGGTTATAAGCCCCGATTTATCAATAGTTTACTGACGGTACTTTCTGCGTATTTCATCAACTTGGGCATCCCGCGTGCGGGGGAAGTCAGCAGAGCAGCCAGCATTTCCACCTACGAAAATATTCCGTTCAATCAGTCTTTCGGAACCATCGTAGCCGAGCGTGTTATCGATTTGTTGGTGTTGTTTTCGTTGATTGCGTTCGTGCTTTTGTTTCAGACAGATGAACTCATCAAATTTGTTTTTAAAGAAGATTTCAGTTTTATCAAATTGGCAGTGGTTTTTGGCTTACTTTTTTTGACAGCGGCTGTGGCATTCTTCATTCTAAAAAAATCGAAACTGACGGTAGTCGTCAAATTAAAAAATTTTGCGCAAGGTGTTTGGGAAGGTTTTTGGAGTTTGAAAAAGATGAACCGCAAAGGTGCTTTTTTGGCGCATAC
>PHDQ01000354.1 GCA_002841025.1 Bacteroidetes bacterium HGW-Bacteroidetes-13
GGTTGTGAATTTGGTAATCCCCTTTTAATTCGGTTGGATAAATCACCGAAATATTTTTAGAAGCAAGAAACAATTCCGATTGATTTGACCGAGCAATTTCCTCAAAAACGGAGAAAGTTTCGGGTTGATATTCTCCTATCACTACCGGAATGTTTGGCTTGATGATGCCTGCTTTTTCAACGGCGATTTTCTCCAAGGTATCGCCTAAAAATTGCATGTGGTCAAATCCGATGTTGGTGATGACCGAAACCAAAGGCGTGATGATGTTGGTACTGTCTAAACGACCGCCCAAACCAACTTCGATGACGGCGATGTCCACTTTTTTTTCTTTGAAATAATCGAATGCCATCCCGACAGTCATTTCAAAAAACGAACATTGATGTTTGCGGAAAAAAGACTGATGCTCGGTAATAAATTCAGCGACCTGTTTTTTTGAAATCATTTGGCCATTCACGCGAATGCGTTCCCTGAAATCTTTGAGATGCGGCGAGGTGTAAAGCCCGACTTTGAGCCCGGCTTCTTGCAAAACCGATGCCAGCAGGTTGCTTGTGGAGCCTTTGCCGTTGGTACCCGCCACGTGAATGCACTTAAAAGACAAATGCGGATGATCGAGATGCGTATCCAACAATAGGGTGTTGTCAAGATTGGCGCGATAGGCAGATTGTCCGATTTTTTGATACATCGGTAAACTGGCATACATCCAATCGAGGGTTTTTGGGTAATTCATCGGTCTCAGAAATTGTTACAAAAGTAGGAGAAAGGAATTGAAAGCATCTTATTTTTTGATGAATACAAAAAATTCTGTCTGCTTTGTAACAGGAGATTTTAAAAAGATGAAACAATAAATATGTTTTCAACTATGTTGATGTCCGATTAAACAATAAAATAAACTGGAAACAACAACGAAATTTATGTAATAGCAAATAATCTAACAAATTGTTTTGCAGAACTTTGATGACTTACTTATCGAACAGAATGATGCATCGCCGGCGAGACACAATCTGCCTGTGTTTTCACTTGCATTTGTTGCAATGCCGGCGACCAATAGTTGTTGAGTCC
>PHDQ01000355.1 GCA_002841025.1 Bacteroidetes bacterium HGW-Bacteroidetes-13
GCAATGACCACCAACCACCATTTTGAGGAAATGTATTCGCGATACTGAATATTTTGGCTCATCATCAACGGATAGTAAGAACTGTCCCAACTCGGCACAAACTGTCCGAAAGTGAAGAGAAAACCACCTGAAACAAAAATACCCGCAAAAATTTCCATCGGACCGTCATAGAGATCGTTTGTAAAAAATATCAAACCATAAAACAAGAACAAAGCGCTGAGCAAAAGCGTGGTTTTGGAGCGCTTGTTACGCAATATCAAACGCAAATCGTTTTTGAGAAAAGTACTCATCGAGCCGAAACGGTTCAGCCAAGTGTAATCTTGCGTGCGTGCAGTTTGTTGTTTGACCGATAAACCGGCATCTAAAAACATGTTGGCACGGAAATAGTTGGATGCCGAATAATAAGAGAGCAGCAAAACCAAAAGCGCAATCAGTGAAAAATAGGAATGAAACAAACCATTGAAAAACACAGCAGTGTATTGTGTGATATCGAAAAAATCGTAATAGTGAAGTCCTGCTAAAACAACAAGAATCGACCCGATAAGAAAAGCCACCGAATCTTTGCTCCCTGCTAAAATATTTAAAAAATTAGCCGTAAAAATGAGTGCCATGATGCCCAAATGCCACTGAATCACACCCCAAGTGTCATAGCCTTCGACGAGCATCACCACCGAAAAAGGAATAAAGAAAAAAGCATGCAGCAAGTTGAAACCCGAGAGAGCCGTTTTCCCCAAGGAAAAATGTACGACCGTCGATTTTTTTAGGTTGAGATATAACAAGGGCTTGATGTTAACCACCGGAATATTTTGCATCATATAACGGAAAACCAAATCCACGGCTAAGTAGTAAATCAAAAACCGATTGACCGTTGCCAAAGGCTCTAAGTGTGCTTCCTTTTTAAGTCCGTAAAATATTCCGATTCCGACAAAAGCAAAGACAGCGGCGAAGTACAAAAATCCGAGCGCCATCAAAATCTTCAAGGCAATGTTTGTTTTAAAAGAAGCCGATCGGATAAAAGACTTCCATTCGAGTGTGAGAAAATGTTTGATCATGCACTT
>PHDQ01000356.1 GCA_002841025.1 Bacteroidetes bacterium HGW-Bacteroidetes-13
ATGGCGGACAAGTAGTCACTGACTGTCACACCGGGTAAAATGGCAGCAATGGCCATGACGGCTATCGCGGAAGTAAGAATTCGGATGATGAGTTTCATAGATGTAAAATTTATTTTTTCATAACCCTGACAGGTTTTCAGGCTCTACAAACCTGTGAGAGTCGGTTTAATTTTTCAAGAAAGATATTAATTTTTCATAAAATGCTTTCGGGTTTTCGGCGTGAAGCCAATGTCCCGCGTTTGGAATTTCTAAAACGATCGCTTTGGGAAAATATTTTTCGATCGTAATTCGGTCATTTTCTTCAATATATGAAGAGTTTTGACCCTTCAAAAACAAGACGGGTTTTTCAAAATTTGTGTTTTGTGGAAAACTTTCTCCAATCATCTGCTCGGCTTTCGAGAGGACTTTGAGGTTGCATTTCAGACTAAATTTTCCGGAATTTTCGCGATAGAGGTTTTTCAACAAAAACTGTCGTACACCAAAATCTGAAATGTATTTTTTCAGCTGATCATCGGCTTCTTGACGTGATTGGAGGTTTTCCAAATCCAAAGAAAGTAGCCCCGCCAACACATCCGCGTGATGCGGCGGGTAAATCTTGGGAGCGATGTCAACCACCACGAGTTTTTCAATCAACTCCGGATGGTTCATCGCCAGGTTCATCGCCGTTTTTCCACCCATCGAATGTCCGATGACAAAAACCTTAGTCAACTGATAATGTGCACAATACTGACAGACATCTTCCGCCAGCAAATCGTAGTTAAATTCGTCGCTGTGAAAACTGTTTCCATGGTTTCTTTGATCAATCAAATGCACCTGAAAACCATCGTCCGCTAATTGTTTGCCGATGGATTTCCAATTGTCTAACATGCCCAAAAACCCGTGTAGAACCAAAACCGGTTTTCCTTCACCTAAAATAATCGAATGTAGCAGCATCTATGTAAGGTTATTTAGTTTTTAGTGTTAAGTTTTAAGTCTTTAGTGTTTAGTTATTTTAGCGTTCAACACTCAACATTTAAAATTAAGTAATCGTTAATCATAATGAGCCAATAGCCA
>PHDQ01000357.1 GCA_002841025.1 Bacteroidetes bacterium HGW-Bacteroidetes-13
AAAAACCTTTGCTGGCAGTCATTTCACTAACCAATCCTGAATAAAGTTTCTTCCCTTTATGGAGAATCACCACATGCGAACACACTTTTTCGACTTCATCGAGTAGGTGAGAGGCGAGCAAAATGGTGGTGCCTGTTAGCGCGATTTGTTTGATGATTTCCCTGATTTGATGAATTCCTTGCGGATCCAATCCGTTGGTAGGCTCATCGAGTATGAGTATTTCCGGGTCGTTCAACAGAGCCGAAGCGATGGCTAATCGTTGCTTCATTCCCAAGGAGTAGGTGCTGAATTTGTGCTTTTTCCGATCAATCAAACCGACTATTTCCAGTTTTTCGTTGATTTTATCGGTTGGAATGTTTTTTATTTTACAGACCAATTGAAGATTCTGTTCGGCAGTCATGTACGGATAGAAATTGGGATGCTCGATGATGGCACCGACTTTTTTCAAAGCATGATGTGTGTCGAGTGTGCCGTCAAACCAAGTAAAATTGCCCGAAGTACTGTTGACCACTTGCAAAACCATGCCCAAAGTGGTCGATTTTCCGCTGCCGTTCGGGCCTAATATGCCATAAACATTTCCTTTTTCGATGGAGAAAGATAAATCGTCAACAGCAGTAAGTCTGCCGTATTTTTTGCCGAGATGCTTGAGGGTAAGTATTTGTTCCAAACTAAAAATAATTTATAAGTAGAGGACGATAGATTCAGGTTTTTGTTACATTTTTTATAAATTTATAAAAATTAATTCAAGCAGTCACATTTTTTCAAATAATCAATTGCACCCCATCACATGCAACAAGTCGCCATATCAAAGAAAAAACCCAATTTCCCGGTTCAGCAATGTTTACGTAACTACCTTGCAAAGTATGGAAGAATCACCAAGATAACAGTTTGCTATGAAGATTTGTTGCGCTTTTCCGGTTCGGTTGTCGTGTATGACAAAAACGATAAAGACACACTTTGGATACGGGTTTATTATCCTGAATTTGAAAGAAAAGAGCTCGATCAAAGTCTGAAAAAAATCTATTCATTGCTCTATTCGGA
>PHDQ01000096.1 GCA_002841025.1 Bacteroidetes bacterium HGW-Bacteroidetes-13
TACTTTTTGAGCATCTTAATCCAAATATTTATGTTTTTATGCAAGGCCATAGTGAATTTGGCATGACAGGTAATGCCTCCTTAAAAAATTGGGATGTAACCGCGCAATTAAAAAACATTAAAGTTCCAACGTTGGTAATTGGCGCAAAATATGACACGATGGATCCAAAACATCTGGAATGGATGTCCAATGAAGTTCAAAATGGCCGATTTTTATTTTGTGCCAACGGAAGCCATTGTTCGCAATACGATGACCAGAAAACCTATTTCACAGGTTTGATAAAATTTATAAAAGATGTGAACGACCCTAAATTTTAATTAATTAACCAACCAAAAACAAGAATAATGACCACAACCAACCCAACCGGGTTACAACACATTCAAAAAACAACCCGAATAGAATCCATAGACCTTCTTCGCGGATTGGTTATGGTCATTATGGCATTAGACCACGTGCGCGATTATTTTCATTACGGCGCTTTTTTTGTGGATCCAACCAATTTGGAAACCACCACGCCAATCTTATTTTTCACACGTTTTGTCACCCATTTTTGTGCGCCTGTTTTTGTCTTATTGGCGGGAACATCGGCTTTTTTGCAGAGCAGCAAAAAAACAAAACCAGTACTTTTTAAATTTTTGTTTACACGGGGAATTTGGCTCATTATGCTAGAAATGTTGGTTAACAACCTCATTTGGACGTTCGATTTTACCTTTAGCCTTCAAATTTTCCAGGTTATTTGGGCCATTGGGTTTAGTATGGTTTGTTTGTCTTTTTTAATCTATTTACCCAAAAAAACAATTCTTGTTATTGGCATTCTCTTAATTGCCGGACACAATGTATTGGATGGTATTGTGATGGAAGGTCAAAGTTTTCAATCGATTCTATGGTACCTATTGCATCAGGAGCATATGATTGTTTCTGCTGCTTCGGATAAGTTGATTTTTCTGCATTATCCACTTATACCATGGATTGGACTCATGGCATTGGGCTATTGTTTTGGACAATTATATGAAAAGGATTTTGATGCGCAACTCCGAAAAAAATGGTTGTTGGGATTGGGATTCGGTGCCCTAGCCTTGTTTTTTGTGCTTAGGGCAATCAATATCTATGGCGATTTAGTGCCATGGACTGTTCAAAACACCACCACAAAAACCGTTTTATCATTTTTTAATGTCACTAAATATCCGCCTTCATTATTGTATTTGTGTATTACCGTTGGTCCTTCCCTGCTATTTTTAGTGGCTGTTGAAAATGTAAAAAATAAAATATCCGACTTCTTTTTGGTTTTCGGAAGAGTACCGCTTTTCTTTTATTTCTTGCACGTGTTGGTCATTCACGTGTTTGCCATCATCGGTATTTTACTATTTGGTGGTACTTGGCAGGACATGATTTTGACAGCAGAAAGTTTTTTGGGAGGAAACCTCGCAACCTATGGCTATTCACTATTTGTGGTGTATTTGGTATGGATAGGTGTTGTGCTGATGCTTTACCCTTTTTGTAAGAAATATATGATGTATAAAGCAAACAATAAAGACAAGTGGTGGTTGAGCTATTTGTAAATAATAAGAATTATGATAAAACCCTTTAGAAATATCTGCAAAAAACTGGTAGTCGAAGGCCCGCCTGCCGTACGGGTATGCAAAACCGCCAATCCCTACTTCGCTAAAGCTTCGGCGGGCACGTACCTAAAATACGCCATCGGAAAGATACTTTTGGTGGTCATTGATAAAACTATTTTATGTCCCGTTAGGGACAACCTATTGGTAAAAAGAATCAATACAACATCAAACCACGGTGTCGTGAGATACGGCATATTATATAATGTACCTAACGGCACAGAAAACCATTGCAATACTAATTTGCTACCCATTGAAAGTCCCTAACGGGACAAAATAAAATTGAATAAAATATGATAAAACTCTTCCGCAACCTGCCTCGCCGGCAGGCAGGCATCCGAAAAAAACTCCTTGAACAAGGTAAAACCACCAAATACTTTAAATACGCCATTGGTGAAATTGCATTGGTAATGATTGGAATTCTTTTAGCATTACAGGTGAACAATTGGAACGAAACAAGAAAGGTAAAAGCCTTTGAAAAAGAGATTTTAACCCTCATCGACCAAAATCTGGAACGGGATTCTGTTTTGCTGTCTAGAGAACGTTTTAAGACTTTAGAAGGCATCACGTACACAGACAAATTATTGGAGCAGGTGGCCTTAAAAAACTACAACGACAGTTTAAATAGATGGATGGGAAAAATTATTTGTTTTGAACGCTTTAAATCACAATCAAGCGCTTTTGAGGTCTTAAAATCAAAAGGCCTAGATGTTGTATCCAACAATGAACTCCAGTTGGCATTGATTTCGTATTACGACGAAAGCCTTTTTAAACTTTACGAAAGCTTAAACGATGTTTTAAGCTCGTTCAACATTGACTGGATACCGGTGGTTAAAACAGAATTTTCAGATTTTAAATGGTCAGAATATTGTGAGCCTATAGATTCCAAAACATTCTTTGAAAAACCAGCATCAATCGTAATGTTTAAATTGTTTAAAGACAATAGAGGCGGCCAACTCAGAAAAATGGATAGCTCACTTGCTGAAATTCAAAACATAAGACGTTTAATTAAAAGCCATTTGAAATGATAAAATTCTTCCGAAACCTGCCTCGCCGGCAGGCAGGCATCCGTAAAAACCTTCTCAATGAAGGCAAAAGCACCAAACCTGCCTCGCCGTCAGGCAGGTACTTTAAATACGCCATTGGTGAAATTTTGAAATGTCCCGTTAGGGACAACCTACGGGTAGCAATATTTATAAAACATAACCCTCGTGCCGTTAGGTACGAGATATAAATACGCAATTATGGCAAATACCTATACACAAATACATATTCAGGCAGTTTTTGCGGTGCAGGACCGACAGAGCCTCATCAAAAATGATTGGAAAGATGAATTATACAAGTACATCACCAGCATCATCCAAAACCACGAGCATAAAGTATTACAAATAAACGGAATGCCAGACCATATTCACATTCTGATTGGGATGCGACCCACACAATCGCTTTCAGACTTAATGAAACAGGTAAAACAAGATTCATCAAAGTGGATAAACAGCAAGGGATTTGTAAACGGAAAATTTTCGTGGCAAGCAGGTTTTGGCGCCTTTTCATATTCCAAATCGGAAGTTCCTAATGTGATTAATTACATCAAAAACCAAGAGCATCATCATAAATCAAAAACATTTCAAGAGGAATATTTACAATTATTGAAAGAATTCCATATAGAATTTGATGAACGTTATATTTTAAAATCTGTGTTGTAATATATGTTGTACCTAAAGGCACAAAACCCCGTTTTTACACAAACAGGCTACCAATATAAGGTCCCTAACGGGACAATTAAAATTGAATTACCATGATAAAACTCTTTCGAAACTTGCCTCGCCGACAGGCAAGCATCCGCAAAAATCTCCTTGAACAAGGCAAAACCGACAACTACTAACTAATCAAAATAAACGCAAATTATTGTCATTCAATGATTTTCAATAAGTAGTCATCTGCGTACATTTGCGGAATCAGCGGGAAAATTCTTTAAAAGTCTCCCGCAAATAACACAGATCAGCGCAGATGTCAATGAGTTAAACTCAAAACGCTTTGAGCCACATAATTATATATCGAACGCACGTTAATTTGCTTATCTTTATACCTATAAAAATCATTCTCATGCATTCGATTCCTAAATTTGTCTTTTTATTGCTACTTCTTCAAAGTACATTATTTGCCCAAAAAAAATCAGATGAAATCTCGACCCGGGAGATGGATCGCATCAATTGGATGGAATTCAAAACATTCATTCCTTCAAAAATCAACACGGTTTTGTTGCCCACCGGCACACTCGAGCCTCACGGTGTCATCAACAACGGCGCCGACAACACCGCGCCTACTGCCATGGCGCACACCATCGCCAAACGAACCAACGCCATGATTGCGCCTACCTTGCCCTACGGCATCACCGGCTCCATGGAAGCTTATCCGGGTGCATTTCAAATTTCAGAAAGTGTCTATCGCCCTTTTGTCAAAGAAATACTGGAAGGTTTGGCCAAAAACGGTTTTAAGAATATCATCATACTCAACGGACACGGCGGCGGACAAACCGCAGTTTTGCAAGCCGTCGCAGCCGAAGTTGCGACGGAACTTAAAGTACGAACTTTGGTCATCAACTGGTGGTCGTTTGCCTCAGACGAAACCAAAGAAGTTTTTGGCGAAGACGGTGGCCACGCCGGACTCAACGAAACTGCATTCATTCAAGCCATCGACCCAACTTTGGTGCATCCGGAGAAATATTCGGACGAAATGACCACACCCTACCCGACTCCTGGAACTTGGGCTGCCGTGCCTTTCCCCTCCTCCATCGGCTTGTACAAAAAGGGTGAAGGTTTCCCGAAATTCAACCAAGCCAAAGCAGACGAATACTACAAAAAAGTGACTGACAAAGTTGCAAATCTCATTCAAGAAATCATCAAAAAATGGGATTTGGCCGGACTTTGATTTTCATAAATTACCAAATTCTAAACAATTTCAACTAAATAAAAATCAAACCCAAGCCCATAACCGTCAACAAGCCAACAATTCCCTGCAACAAACTCGCTACCGTATGGGTTTGATAGGCTGTTTTCACCGACATTCCGCTAAACTGTGAAACCACCCAAAAGTAACTGTCGTTTGCGTGAGAAACTACCATCGATCCGCTTCCAATGGCCATAATGGCTAAACTCTTACCCATTTCGGAATCCAAACCCAATGCACCCAAAGAGGGATACAAAATGGCAGAGGTTGTAATGATTGCCACCGTAGAAGAACCTTGTGCTGTTTTCACCACTGCCGCGATGGCAAAAGGGAGCAACAAACCGAGTTGGGTGGCAGAAGTCGTCGAACTCAAAATTTCTTTGAGCGGCAGTTGTTGAATCACCGATCCCAATGCGCCGCCTACACCGGTTATCATCAAAATAACCGCCGCGTTTTTTAAGCCTTCGCCCATCCATTCGTTCATCATTTTTCTACCTGAACGCGGAATCAATCGAAAGGAAACAAACATCCCAATCAACAAAGCAATGGTCGGATTGCCTATAAAAATCAATAGATTGGACAAAATTCCACTTTGTGATTCACCTTTCACCAAACCGAAAACAGTTCCCAATGCCATCAAAAAAATGGGAATCAAAATAGGCAATAAAGACAAAATTAACGAGGGTTGTTCGCCCTCTTTCTCCTCCGTTTCATTTTTAAGCAAATTCGTTTCAATGTAAGGGTATTTTCGTTTGAGATAATTTGAAAAAACAAAACCCGTGAGCGTGACCGGAACGGCGACCACCAAGCCGGTCAAAATCACCAACAGCAGGTTGTCTGCATGCAAATTGGCGGCAGCGGCTATCGGTCCGGGTGTAGGCGGCACCAGTACGTGAGGCGCAAACAAGCCTGATGCCAAGGCGATGGAGAGCGGCACAATAGCTGTTTTGGTTTTCTTGGAAAGTGAATGATTCAATGAAGATAAAATTACAAAGGCCGAATCGCAAAAAACAGGAATGGAAACGATGTACCCGATGGCACTCAAAGCCAAGGTCGGACGTTTTTCTGTTACCAAGCGAATCAACGCACGCGAAATCACCAAGGTTGCACCCGATTTTTCCAACATCACCCCGATAATCGTCCCGGCAATGATGATGATGCCAATGCTGCCGATGGTGCTCCCAAAACCTTTCAAAACAACCGGCGTGATTTCCGCAACCGGAATGCCGGCATAAAACGCCAAGCCGAAAGTAGTGAGTAGCAAAGCCAAAAACGGATGCAACTTCCAACGTGTGGTGGAAACAACGATAAATAAAATCCCGATCAGCAATGCAATGAAAATTCCTGTCATACTTTTTTTAATGTGATTTCGAGGTGTATTATAATGTTTTGTTTTAAGTTTTTATGCTGAGCTTGAAGCATTAGGTTTCATGTTTCAAAGTTTCATGTTTGATTGTTTGATTGTTTGATTTTCAAATTTGGGGTTCCTGTTTCCTGAGTCTTGATTCTTGATTCTTGTTTCATTTTTAAATTAGCACATTTTCAAATTTTCAAATTGACAAATTTTCAAATTGACTCCGAATGCTTCGCATGATATTCTCTACGGTCTGTTCGATGAGTTCAGGTGCTCGTTTAATCGCTTCTTCCAAAGACATCGGCTGATTGACTATCGAATAGAAGGCAGTGACTCCATGTTCGTATAACGCATCAGCTCCCTCCTCCACTGATCCTGCCAAACAAAAAACGAGTTTTTCGTATTTCTTTGCCAATTGAGCCACCCCAAAAGGCGTTTTGCCAAATTGGGTTTGAAAATCTACTTTTCCTTCTCCTGTAAAAATCAGGTCGGCATTTCGGATGGCTTTTTCCAATTCCGTCGTGCGGGCAACAATTTCAAATCCGGATTCCAGTTTTGCATCCATAAAAGCGCAAAGACCTGCGCCCACACCTCCGGCCGCTCCCGCACCCGCTAAGGTCGAAACATCTCGACCGATTTGATTCTTGAGCAAAATCGAAAAACTTTTGGTGTTTCCCTCCAACGCCAAAACCTGAGCTTCCGTCGCGCCCTTCTGACGAGAAAAAACCTCAGCCGCGCCATTCACTCCCAACAAGGGATTGGTCACATCACAGGCAATTTGAAATTCACAGTTTGAAAATTTATCAAAATCGTAGGACTGTTCAACCCGATTGATTGTTCCCAAGTTGCCTCCGGTCGGTATCAAGTCATTTCCACTTTTATCGTAAAATTGGATGCCCAAAGCTGCTAGAATTCCCGTTCCCACATCGTGGGTGGCACTGCCGCCTATACAGATGTTGAATTTTCGGCATCCTCGGTTGAAAGCTTCCAATATCAGGATGCCTGTTCCAAAAGTATTCGTCAACATCGGATTTCTTTCTTCCGGGTTGAGCAATTCCAAGCCGGATGCTTGTGCCAATTCGATGACCGCAGTTTCTCCATCCCCGAGAATCGCGTATTTACCTTCAATCGGACGCATCAAGGAATCGAAAGTCGGTGAAACGAAAATTTTTCCTTTGGTAGCCACCGTCAATGCATCCAATGTTCCTTCGCCGCCGTCTGCCATCGGAAGGGAAACAATCGTTGCGTCGGGATTCACTTTGAGGATTCCTTTTCTCATGTGGTCACAAACCTCCGTTGCAGTCAAGGAGTCTTTAAAGGAATCGGGGGCGAGGAGAATATTCATCGAAATTGGTTTCGGGTAGCTTTTGTAAAAATAATTATTTTATCTTTAGTGGCTTTTAAATATTACCAACCAAACTTTCGTTCGATGAAAACCCTTCAAAACTGGTTTGACGAATACGCCGTCAGTCATCAAAATCCGACCAACAAAAAAATACACTACCTCTGTGTTCCGGCTATTTTCTTCTCCATCATCGGTTTGCTGATGAGCATCCCGACGGGATTTATCGAAAACCTTTTGCCTTTTGACAATCCGCTTATCGAGAATTGGGCGACCATACTGTTGATTCCCGCACTGCTTTTTTATGTTCGCCTTTCACCTTGGGTCGCATTAAAAATATTGATTTTTGCTTCCGTTTGCGTTTGGGCAAATGCGTATATCGGCAATTTAACTTCCCTGTTTTGGTTTTCATTGATTGTTTTCGCCATCGCCTGGGTCGGTCAGTTCTACGGACATCATCTGGAAGGAAAAAAACCCTCTTTTCTCAAAGACTTACAGTTTTTACTCATTGGTCCTGCTTGGGTTTTTGAAAATCTTTTTGAACAGAAAAAATCAAATTAGATGGCGCTTAAAAATTGCTTTTACATTATAAAAAACATTTCAATAAATATTTCAACCAAACCCAAAAAATATTATGCTAAACCAAAATTCCTTTCAAAATCTTTTATTGATTGTATGGCTCTTTCTTTTGGGGGTGCCAACTGATGCTCAAACATCAGATTACAAAGGTGAAGGCCCTTATAGCCAACTCATCATCCG
>PHDQ01000358.1 GCA_002841025.1 Bacteroidetes bacterium HGW-Bacteroidetes-13
ACCATCGGTGTTGCCAAACGCGATAACATCATCGATGTGTCGGTTTTGGAGTTTTGCGTACGCGAAGATTTAAACAAAAAATCGCCTCGCGTGATGGCTGTTTTAGACCCGGTAAAAGTGGTGATTACAAATTATCCCGAAGGGCAAGAAGAATGGTTAGATGCAGAAAACAACCAAGAGGATGAATCAGCAGGATATAGAAAAGTGCCTTTCTCCCGTGAGATTTTCATCGAAAAAGACGATTTTTTGGAAGAAGCCAATAACAAATTTTTCCGTTTGACACTCGGCAAGGAAGTTCGCCTAAAAAATGCCTACATCATCAAAGGTGAAAGCGTGATAAAAAACGATGCGAACGAAATCACTGAAATTCACGTGAGTTACGATCCCGACAGCAAAAGTGGTAGCGGCACCGAAGCCAGCTTGCGAAAAGTGAAAGGCACGCTGCATTGGGTTTCTGTCAAACATGCGCTCAAGTCTGAAGTTCGCCTCTACGACCGCCTTTTTACAGACGAATCGCCGGACGGACACAAAGACAAAGACTTTTTGGAATTTATCAATCCCGATTCCCTCAAAGTAATCGAAGCTTTTGTGGAGCCGAGTTTGAAAGACGCAACCAGCGGAAATCAATATCAATTTCAACGAATCGGCTATTTCTGTGTGGATTCGGACAGCCGAAAAGACCACTTGGTGTTTAACAAAACTGTCGGATTGCGGGATACTTGGGCGAAAGTGAATAAGTAAGAGTTATAATTTTAACTTTCATAAGCCAGAGCCAAACAGGGTAAATGATTCTGGTTGCTGGGAACTGGTTAAAATAGCCAGAAACCAGCGACTATCGACCCGCAACCAATATAACAGAGGGCAAAATATTCTGCCAAATAGTGCAAGAACATTAGAATTAAAGTACCAAGAGTCTATCCGAAATTCTGTGGGAAGCAATCTTCGCCGCGATCATTCCCAATACCACGATGGTCAGGAAAACAATGCCAAAATTTTGCGGCTCAAACCTTACGGGATAGGGCAAAGATG
>PHDQ01000097.1 GCA_002841025.1 Bacteroidetes bacterium HGW-Bacteroidetes-13
CATCAAACAGTTTCAGCAAGTAAACGGAGTTGTTGAAGCCATCACAGAAGGAAGTAAACAACTGAAAGAAGCATTAGAAGAAGGCAAAAAAATAATCATTACCACCATTCAAAAATTTCCTCACATAGTCGAAGAAATTGGAGAATTGCCAGGAACAAACTTTGCCATCATCATTGATGAAGCTCACAGTAGTTTGAGTGGTCAAATGGCAAGGAAACTAAACGAGGCATTGGCAAAGCCAAATGAAGATGATGAAATAGAAACCGAAGACAACGACACCGTAACAGGCGAAGACTTGATAACCGATTTAATTAAGTCAAGAAAACTTTTACCCAATGCCAGTTACTTTGCATTTACAGCAACACCCAAAAACAAAACCTTAGAATTATTTGGTGTTCCTTTCACGGAAGGCGACAAAACGAAATTCAGGGCATTTCATTTATATTCAATGAAACAAGCCATTGAAGAAGGTTTTATAATGGACGTTTTGTTGAATTATACAACTTATCAAAGCTATTACGCTTTACTCAAAAAAATTGAGGACGACCCAGAATACGACAAACTAAAAGCCCAAAAGAAATTAAAGGCTTATGTAGAAAGCCACGAACACGCCATAAAAAAGAAAGCAATTTTAATTGTTCAGCATTTCATGGAAAACGTAATTCGTAAAAAGCGAATGGGCGGTTTTGCACAAGCAATGTTGGTAACAAGTAGCAGAGCCAACGCAGTAAAATATAAAAAAGCTTTTGACGAATATTTGCACAAAATAAATAGTCCTTACAAAGCTATTGTTGCATTTTCAGGCGAAATAGACGGACAAACAGAAGCCAATCTAAACGGGTTTTCAAGCAACTCAATTCCTACAGAATTTGAGAAAAACGAATATCGTTTTTTGTTGGTTGCTAATAAATTTCAAACTGGATTTGACCAGCCACTTTTACATACAATGTATGTAGATAAAAAATTGGGTGGCGTAAATGCTGTTCAAACTTTATCAAGGCTCAACAGAAGCCACCCATTAAAGAAAGACACGTTTGTTTTAGACTTTGCAAACACTGCCGAAGAAATAGAAATGGCTTTTAAACCTTACTTTGAAAGCACCATTTTAGGCGAAGCGACAGACCCCAATAAATTGTTTGATTTACAAGAAGCTTTGGATAATTTTCAAGTTTACACAAGGGAACAAGTAGTTGAATTTTCAGACAAGATTTTGGCAAATGTTCCAGTTGACCAACTTCATGCAATGTTGGACAGTTCAACAGTTATTTTCAGAAATGATTTAGCCGAAGAACAACAAGCAGATTTTAGAGCAAAGGTTAAAACCTATGTTCGTTTATATATTTTCCTTTCTCAAATTGTACCGTTTGAAAATCCATATTTAGAAAGGCTTTATATTTTCCTAAACCATTTGCAAAACAAACTTGGTGGCGAAACACCAATTGATTTAGCACAAGGTATTTTAGACAATATCGACATGGACAGTTACCGTTTGCAATTGGAAGCAACGACAAACATAGTAATGGAACAAGGCGAAGATTTAAAGCCCATTCCAACAGACATGAGAGGCGGAACAAGTGAAGCTGAAATAGACAGACTTTCAAACATTCTACAAACTTTCAATGACCGTTACGGAACACAGTTTGAAGATGTGGACAAGGTTAGACAAATGGCTGAAAATGTGGCAAAGGACGTTGCTCAAAATCAAGAGTTAATTACTTCAATCAAGTATTCGGACGACCAAAACGCAAGAATAACCAGCGACAAAGTTGTTGGCGAAGAATTATTAAAACATATAACGACCAACTTTGACCTTTACAAACTGTATTCAGACAACAAAGAATTTAAAGAGGACTTTTCAGCAATGATGTTTGGAATGGTAAAAGAAATATTTAACAGAGGACTAAACAAGACAGGATAGCCAACGCTTTTGGTAGCACATTTGCATTTTTTGCCGACACACAAACCATCGCTAAAAAATGCAAAAGAGCTACCAAGCCAACGCACAACGACACGACAGTCAATGAACGAAACAACCACGACAGACAGAAGGGCAGCTTGTAACAGCGGTTTTGCAAAAAAGCGGGTTCAGTGGTTAATTGAACATTCTACCTCGTATCAAATTTTGTGGTATGTTGACAGTTTTGTGCTTCGAAATCGCTAACTTCGTGAAGCGGCGACACGTTCTGCAACTTTTCCCAAAATGCTGATAAATTGAATTTAAGACTTTTCTTTGGGCTTATACATTACAATAATCTGAATTACAATTGCCAAGAAAACCAATACGTAGATCTCAATTTGAGTAAATAATTCTACTGTATCAAGTGCTCGCTTACTAATTGACATTTGTCTGCTTCCTTCACTGAGCTGAATTTTTGATAAATTGTTGAGATTTGTTTTTAAATTTTCAATGTGCTTATCTACTTTCAAATTGTAACGATAATTGGAATTTAAAAGCTGACTTTCGGAATCTATTAATGACTGAACATTTCTCTTTAAATCATTGAATACACTAGACTCTTCTGCTGTCATTTTTGTTTGCTCAAATCTGGAAACCAAGGCTTGTAAATTATCGTTGACCTTTGAATTTTGAGTCTTAAAAAAAGTGGAATCTGATGTTGAAACAGCTAATTCCTTTTGATGAACAGTCTTAAGCATTTCGAATATTAAATCGTTTGCGATTAACCTATCTTCATAAATCGTAACAACTGAATCACGAACTCTGACAAAATTGTCCTTATCGATTAAATTTGTAGCAATGATTAAAACAAAAACCATTAGGATTCCGAGTATCCATTTTAACTTATTGTAAAAAGCCATACATAATGTATTTGTTAATTAAAAAAACTTACTAAATTAGAAATCCTCTTGAAAGCAATCTAGTCTTCAACCAGTACCAATTCTTTATTTTTTATGGCCTTGTCAATATCAACAGTTACAAATTTGTGACTATTGAAGAATTTTCTCGATTCTACAAGCTTTATGGTGGCTAATCGTTTGCCATTGCGTTTCTCTTTAACAGAAGTTATCACAACTTTTTTTCCTTTCAGGGTATTATAATTTACTATTCCACCTTTTTTTATAATAAAGTTTGGTCTGGGAAAATTAATGTAGGTGTAATTATTATGACTTACATTCCCAATTATATAAACATCACCGGCACTAAAATTTGATTCTGTATTTTGAGAATATGTAAAACAAGACACAAACAGTGCTAATATAAAAGTTAAAATGTTATTTTTCATATCATTACGTTTTTAAATTATTTTAGGGTGAATTTAATATTTATTCAAACAATCAAGAATATAATCCAATACTTTGAATTAATTTATGAATAAGAAAAACTAATAATTTGACACGAAAAAAAGTTGCACAAGCCCTCTAAAAAACAATTGCTTATTCAGACCCACTTCAGAAAATTCGCGCACACAAATCCACAACTTTCCATGTACATAACGATTACCATTAAAAAATGAAATTCATTCAAAGAGATTTATCCGCTTACCCGTAATAATTTTGTCTTTAGGGTTATTTTTGCACCTTTCAAATTCCTGATTGTTCCGCTAAATCTTTACGAAAAATGTTTGAAAAACAGTTGTGAAATTAGAAGCTCACAGGTACCTCACCAACTCGAAAAGGATTTTGAAATAGACAATGCCATTCTATGCGTTTATCAACACTTCTCACATATTCCTCCGGTACTGCCCGCCGACTTCAAACATTTTTTTGGTGATTTGACCTAATGAACAAACCTTGGCGGCTTCCATCAGGTTTTCAAATATATTTTCGTTTTTGATTGCTGCATCTACAAGCCCATTAAGCGCAATCTGCGATTGTTTTTCAAATGTTTTGTGAAGCGTTTTTAGCGTGCTTATCTGATTTATTTTCTCATTTTCCGTCGCGCGAATTACCTCTCCGGGAAGTACAGTTGGCGATCCTTTGCTGCTCAAAAATGTATTTACGCCAACAATCGGAAATTCGCCATTGTGTTTGAGCGTTTCGTAATACATGCTTTCTTCCTGAATTTTTGAGCGTTGATACATGGTTTCCATCGCACCCAAAACACCGCCGCGCTCGGTGATTTTGTCAAATTCCAATAACACAGCTTCTTCCACCAAGTCTGTGAGTTCTTCGATGATAAACGAGCCTTGAATCGGGTTTTCATTTTTGGCTAAACCCAGTTCTTTGTTGATAATCAACTGGATAGCCATCGCACGACGCACAGATTCCTCGGTCGGTGTGGTGATGGCTTCATCGTAGGCGTTGGTGTGAAGCGAATTGCAATTGTCATAAATCGCGTACAAAGCCTGCAAGGTAGTTCGGATGTCGTTAAAGTCTATTTCTTGTGCGTGCAACGACCTGCCGGAAGTTTGAATGTGGTATTTTAACATTTGGGATCGCTTGTTGGCACCGTATTTTTTCTTCATTGCTTTGGCCCATATTCTTCGGGCAACCCGACCAATCACGGCGTATTCCGGATCGACTCCGTTGGAAAAGAAAAAGGATAGATTGGGCGCAAAATCGTCGATGTGCATGCCACGACTCAAGTAATATTCCACGTAAGTAAAACCGTTCGAAAGCGTAAAAGCCAATTGGGTAATCGGATTGGCACCGGCTTCAGCGATGTGATATCCCGAAATCGAAACCGAATAGAAATTTCGAATTTTATTTTCAATGAAATATTGTTGTACATCACCCATCAATCGAAGGGCAAATTCAGTGGAGAAAATACAGGTGTTTTGCGCCTGATCTTCCTTGAGAATATCGGCTTGTACTGTGCCGCGAACTTGCCGGATGGTTTCCGTTTTTATCTGTTGATAAACCTCAGGCGAAAGCACTTCGTCTCCGGTGATGCCGAGTAACAACAAGCCAAGACCGCTATTTCCTTTCGGTAAATTGCCGTCGGTGTGGTATTTTGGCCGTTCCAATCCGTGTTGCTCATATCGCGCATTTAGTTTTTCTTCCACCAAAGATTCGAGTTGATTGTCGCGTATGTATTTCTCGCAATTTTGATCGATGGCTGCATTCATAAAAAAGGCCAGCAGCATGGGCGCAGGTCCGTTGATGGTCATGCTGACTGAAGTTGATGGATCGGTGAGGTCGAAACCGGAATACAGTTTTTTTGCATCATCCAGACAACAAACGGAAACGCCCGCATTGCCTATTTTTCCGTAAATGTCGGGTCGAATATGTGGGTCGTGTCCGTAGAGTGTCACACTGTCAAAAGCGGTGGAAAGTCTTTTGGCGGGAAGTCCGAGGCTGACGTAATGAAAGCGTTTGTTGGTTCGTTCGGGACTGCCTTCTCCGGCAAACATGCGAGCCGGATCTTCACCTTGTCGCTTAAATGGATATAATCCAGATGTATAGGGAAATTCGCCCGGCACATTTTCCTGCAATTGCCAGCGCAACAGATCGCCCCAAGCCCGATAAGTCGGCAGTGCCACTCTCGGAATTTGCAAGCCCGAAAGCGAACGCGTATGCGTTTCTGCTTTGATTTCTTGCCCTCTGACCTTAAAGGTGTATTCAGGTGTTTTGTAATTTTGTTTGACAAACTCCCATTGGCAAATCAATTCCCAGTTTTTGGGAAGTAAATCAGCTTTGATTTTTTCAAATTGATCCCTCAAAAGTTTCAAAAAATCGTCGTTTTCTACTTTGCTATTTTCATCTGAAAACGACAAATTTTCAATCCCATTTTTGTGTAAAACAGGTTTAGAACCGATTATACTTTCGATGGTTTTATAGATACCATAAAGTTTTTGCGCTAAATCTGCTTGCGAAACCGCAGTCTGGTCGTAGGCTCGGTTATTTTCCGATATTTCAGATAAATAGCGCATGCGATTGGGTGGGATGATGTATATTTTTTCACTCATTTCTCCACTTGCGTGAAAAGTGGAAGTTAAAGAAGCAGCTGTTTTCTCAACAATTTTGTTTATGACGGAACGATACAGAGCGTTCATGCCCGGGTCATTGAATTGCGAAGCTATGGTTCCGAATACAGGCAACGATGCTAAATCGGTTTCCCAAAGTTGATGGTTGCGCTGAAATTGTTTTTTCACATCGCGCAGCGCGTCTGCCGCTCCGCGTTTGTCAAATTTGTTGATGGCGACCAAATCAGCAAAATCGAGCATGTCAATTTTTTCCAATTGGGTTGCGGCTCCAAACTCCGGTGTCATCACATAAAGCGACACGTCCGAATGTTCGATGATTTCTGTATCGCTTTGCCCAATGCCGGAAGTTTCGAGGATAATCAAATCGTATTCGGCGGCTTTGAGAATTTCAACCGCCTCCGCCACGTATTTCGATAAAGCCAAATTGGATTGTCGTGTTGCCAACGAACGCATATACACGTTCGGGTGATTGACGGCATTCATCCGGATGCGGTCGCCCAACAGTGCGCCACCACTTTTCCGTTTGGACGGGTCAACCGAGATGATTCCGAGGGTTTTATCCGGAAAATCCGTTAAAAATCGCCGAATCAATTCATCAATCAAAGAAGATTTTCCAGCGCCACCGGTTCCTGTGATGCCCAAAACAGCTGTATTTTTAGTCGATTTTTTAATTTTTGAAAATAACTTTTGAAAGGTCTCTGGCTCGTTTTCAGCCAATGAAATCAGTCGGGCAATGATGTTTTTATCTTTGTTTTTCAAAACTGATTCAAGGTCGATACCGGGAGAAATTTCGTTTAAGTTAAAATCTGATTTCTCAACCAAATCATTAATCATTCCTTGCAATCCCATCCTTCTGCCATCATCGGGCGTATAGATTCGCGTGATGCCGTAATCCATCAAAGTTTTGATTTCTTCAGGTAAAATAACCCCGCCGCCGCCGCCAAATATTTTGATTTGCGCTGCGCCTTTTTCCTGAAGCAAATCAAACATGTATTTGAAATATTCATTGTGCCCTCCTTGGTAAGAAGTCATAGCTATCGCATGTGCATCTTCCTGAATGGCCGTGTTTACGACTTCTTCCACGCTGCGGTCGTGACCCAAATGGATTACTTCTACACCCGTGGTTTGGATGATGCGCCGCATGATGTTGATGGCTGCATCGTGTCCGTCAAAGAGCGAAGCCGCCGTTACGATGCGTACGTTTTGTTTGGGTTTATAGGGTGCTAACTGATGCATATTTTGTGTTGTCCTTTGGTTCAAACCTTTAAATGGTCGTTCAAAATGCGAACAAACAAACAACGGTTCGTATAATTTGAACGCAATTTACGGAATTTTTAAAAAATGTAGATTTCTATTTTTGAATATTTAACCATTGAGAATTTTTATGAGAATTCTTCAAAATTATTTGGGTGAGAAAAATTAACAGTAGTTTCCTAAGTAGTTATGATAAAAATATCGGTCGATTTTTGATATATTTGTTTTTCATGTTCAAATTTTTTTCAATTTCGCAATTAGTCAGTAGTTTTATCGCAGGATAAACAGTCCATTTTTAAAATAAATCCATTTTCCCATGTACAAAATAGCCGTTTTAGGTCCGATACCCAGAGATACCATCATTACCTATAAAAACGAAACCATTCAGAAATACGGTTGTGCCACACATCCGACCATCGCTTTGGCAAAATTGCTGGAAGGGAATGGGCAAGTCATTCCGATTTCACATCTTCATCAAAAAGATCACAAAGCGGTAGCCGATTTGTTCAAGGATTATCACAACATTGATACTTCCGGACTTTGTTGCAAGCAAGATCGGGGCTCGGTCATCGAGTTGCGTTTTTTGGATCAAAACAATCGACTCGAAAAGCAAACCGCTTTTATGAATCCCATTTTGCCGGAAGATGTTGCCCCTTTTATGGATGCGAATGCCTTCGTTTTTGTGCCGATTACCGATTTTGAAATTTCACTGAGTACACTTCAATACATCAAGAAAAA
>PHDQ01000098.1 GCA_002841025.1 Bacteroidetes bacterium HGW-Bacteroidetes-13
CTGCCACAGGCAGGTATCGAGAAGCTTGTAATTGTAGCGTTCTCGATACGTTTTATTAAAAAAAGCGGTCGCATTTTTCAATAAAACACGCGAACAGACGAAATTTGTATCGATTTTTCATGAGACTGAATAGTTACATAAATACAAAAAGAATGCAACTTAAAAATCGGGTGGAATGAGCAACCAAAACATCAATTTTTCCTTTGAGAGCGGGGAGGCTAAAACCATTTTATACATTGGCAACAAGCTTTCTGCACATGGCAAGACACCTACGGGCGTGGAAACTTTGGGTTTGAAACTCGGCGAATTTAATTATCGTGTAATCACAACTTCAAGTAAGAAAAACAAGTGGTTTCGTTTGATAGACATGCTGTTTTCGATTATTCGTAATCGTTCAAGCGTGAACGTGGTGCTGATTGATACCTACAGCACACAAAATTTTTATTACGCTTTCCTCTGCGGGCTGATGTGCAGATTGCTTGGGTTACCTTACTACCCCATTTTGCATGGCGGAAACCTTTTTCATCGGGTGGAAAAATCACCACGGATGAGCAGGCTGCTGTTTAAAAATGCCAAACGAAATATCGCGCCGTCCCGTTATATGTATGATTTCTTTGTCAAAAAAGGATTTCAAAACACGGTTTGCATCCCCAATTATATCGACTTGGCAAATTATCCGTTCAAAGAGCGAAGCACGGTTGCTGCCAAACTGCTTTGGGTTCGTTCGTTCAAAGAAATCTACCATCCGATGATGGCGATAGCAGTTGCCCACTTGCTGAAGACAAAAGGATATAAAGTGTCGCTTTGCATGGTGGGTCCGGTAATAGAAAACGACACCTACCGAAAATGTGTTGAACTTGCGCAGACTATGAATATTGATGTCCGATTTACCGGACGTTTGTCAAAACCGGAATGGACAGCCCTTTCGCAGGAATATGATGTTTTTATCAACACCACCCATGTGGACAATTTTCCGGTAAGTGTGCTCGAAGCCATGGCTTTGGGAATGCCGGTGGTTTCAACGAATGTGGGCGGCATTCCTTTTTTTATTGAACATGGGGAAAATGGTTTGCTTTGCCCAGACAGCGATGCAGCAACCATGGCACAACAAATGATTCGATTGATAGCAAACCCGATTTTGACCGCGCAAATCAGCCGAGCAGGACGCTTGACAGCCGAGGAATACGATTGGGAGCGTATAAAAAGTAAGTGGAAAGGACTCCAAGTCTAAAGAAAAATCATAAAAATGTCTATGAAAGAAAAAACCGCTTAGCCTAAAATTAAAATTCTGACAACGCTTCACCAAGAAGCATTTCCATTTGCAGAAAGAAATTCTATCTTTGAAAGGTGAAAAAAAAATTAAACAATCCAAAGAAAAAGATTCACTTTGAGATATCGGAGCGTAAGTTGTTGTTGCGGATTTTTGATGTGGTTGCCGTGTTTGCTTTTCTCAAAATATTGAGCTATTTCATCGAGTTCAAATATCTCGATTTGGACACCTTCAATTTGCAATGGACTGTCCTTTTGGGATTTTATATACTCTTGTTTTATACCATTTTTGAAATGTACGATTTGCAGGTTGCCTCAAACACGGAGGCTACTTTCAAAAACGGATCTATTGGCGCATTGTTGGTAGTGATTGCATTTTTGTTCACGCCTTATATATCTCCGATTTTACCAAAAAGAAGGATTGAGTTACTCTATTTTATTGGTGCTGTGTATATTTCGCTTTTGGCATGGCGGATGTTTTACATACGCTTTTTTGCTTCATCCAGATTTCACAAACACATTCTTGTCATCGGCAACGAAGAAGAATTTGAAATGATTCGATCTGCCATCGAAAAGTTCAACCCCAACAATGTCATCATGGGATTTATCGGTACCAAAAAAAAAGTATCTAAGTCTATTGACCCTAAATTCACATTTGTAAAAGCTGAAGAGTTGGAAAATTTCGTTCAACAAAATCGGGTTTCGGAGATTATCATGGCGGTAAACAGTCCCGATTTTATCAATCCGGAGATTTATGAGAAGTTAATCGTGCTTTTAGAAAGCGGCGTCATCATCCGGGAATACACCCAAGTTTATGAAGAAATCACGCATCGCGTTCCTGTGCAGCATGTCGGAAAGGATTTTTACAAATATTTTCCCTTTAGCAGAAGCAACCAAAACCAGCTTTATCTCATTTTCCATACTATGATGGATTGGGTATTGTCTGTTTTAGGACTGATCGTGTTTTTTGTATTGTTGCCTTTTATCTGGTTTGGAAATTTGACTGCCAACCGTGGAAAGCTGTTTTATCGCCAACAAAGAGTGGGTAAAAACGGTGCCGTTTTCGAAATCATCAAACTGCGAACAATGATTCAAGATGCAGAAGCAAACGGGCCGGTTTGGGCGCAACAAAACGATCAAAGAATTACCCGTTTTGGAAAATTTCTCAGACGCAGCCGCATCGATGAATTGCCACAGCTCATCAACGTGATGAAAGGCGAAATGTGCTTCATCGGTCCGCGTCCGGAACGCCCCGAATTTATTGATCAACTGTCAAAGAAAATACCTTTTTACGAAACCCGCCACGTCATCAAACCCGGCATAACGGGATGGGCGCAGGTGAAATCGAAATATGGAGCAAATGAAGAAGACATGCTCGAGAAGTTGCAATATGACTTGTTTTATATCAAACACCGCAGCCTGTTTCTCGATTTGAATATACTTTTAAAAACCCTCACGACCATGATTTTCTTTAGAGGGCAATGATAGCATCCTACAAATTACGTTGTCCAATCTTTTCAAATTTCACACTTTGTGGGATAGTGTCTTTTCCTGGTTTTTTTTGCTTTCTGGCTTATTGTGTGTAAATTATTTAAAAAAAATATCCCGGTTAATCATTCTTGACGAATCCAGATTTTTTACTTTTTTTGTAACTATTCAGCTATTGAAATGAATTTTTTTTTAATCGTCACTTCGAGTGGTTATTAATAACGTGAGTTCGAATAAAGAAAAACAAACTTTCCAATCAGATTAAACACAAATTACTGTCATTCGATGATTTTCAAAAAGTAGTCAGCTGCGTACATTTGCGGAATCAGCGGGAAAATTCTTTAAAAGTCTCCTTCAAATAACGCAGATCGGCACAGATATGTCAATGAGTCAAACTCATACTGCTTTAAACCAAGTTATTATATATCGAACTCACGTTAATAGTAATGCAACCGCTTTACTATTAAAAATTGCCTGTCTGCCACAGGCAGGTATCGAGAAGCTTGAAATTGTAGTGTTCTCGATACGTTTTATTAAAAAAAACTATCTCATTTTTCAATAAAACACCCGAACAGACGAAATTTGAATGGATTTTTCATGAGACTGAATAGTTACCTTTTTTTAAGCTCCTTCATTAGCTCCGCTTTCTTCGACCCTACTTGCTCAAACATTCTCAAAGTTCTATCGACTTCGCTTGCTGGCGAAAATTTGCCCGTTTGCAATTGGCAGTCATTAAAGTCATTAAAATAATCCCTATTAAAATAGATGTGTTCTTTGCCATGACTAAATAATTTTACACAATTATAGCAAGTTTTGGTAGGATGACAAATGTTTATTTGACTGGGTTATTCACAAAAAAAGCGGCTGCCAAAAGGCAACCGCTTCATGTATTAAACCGTGTGGTTAAAGATTAATAACCGGGGTTTTGTTTAAGATTAGGGCTAACACTCAAAACATCCGGAGGTATTGGAAACAATAGGAATTTTTCTGTTGAAACTGGTTTTTGCTGAAATGCATTCAAATACGTACCAAAACGAATTTGGTCGTTGCGTCTCCAACCTTCCCAGTACAATTCACGTGAACGCTCCTTCAGTAATTCGGTGAGATCTAATGAACCCAGTGCAGAAGCACCTCTCACAGTTCTCAAATCGTTGACAATTGCCAAAGCAGACTGACCCTGAGAATCCGTGCCACCTCTTAGGATTGCCTCCGCTTTCATCAACAATACATCTGCAAAACGAATTAGCGCATAGTCATTCTCAGGGTTATTGAAGTTTTCAAAATCAATTGGATATTTTACTACCCTTAAACCCATGGCCTCATCCGAAGCCGTAAGAGAAAAATTTTTGGTAAAAACTAAAGGGGCACCAGGTCTAGTTTTTAGTGCAACACTATCCTTATCATACTGTTGTCCAATCAAAAAACCAACATCAACTCCCGTTTTGCCATCCATTTCAGGGAAATCGATGTGAGGTAACCCTCTTCTGATATCGGTATCTTCGAAAGAGTCATACAAATCACTCAATGCGACAAAACCATTCCAACCGCCCGGTGTTTGGTTGTAGTGCAAAGTCATAAACCATCGAGACTGATTGTTAGATGTATTACTTCCTCTAGTGGTGCTTACAAAAAAGATGTTTTCACTTGACAGGCTCGAATTATCAGGACGAAATGCATCAAAATAATCGTCGTCTAACCTATACTGTCCTGAATTTATAATGTCATTAGCATATCCAATTACAGTACTCATGTCAGTGACATTAAAAGTAAAGGGGCCTTTCTGGGCAGCACCATCGGCACCCGTCGCTTTGTAAACAGCTTTGTTTAAATAAGCCTTCATCAACATAGCACGAGCTGCGTTTTTGGTAGCACCCCCAGGTCTAGCTGGATTATCAGGAAGATTGACCAATGCAGCTTCTAATTCACTAATAATAAAATCAATTCCTTCTGCTCTTTCAAGACTAGTGCTAGGTGGCAATGTTAAATCCTCATTCGGTTCCCGAGAAAACACATGACCCCAATTGTCTAAAATCCAAAAATTATAAAAAGCTCTCAAAAATCTCGCTTCAGCTTCTTGCTCGGGATTTGGATTAAATTGTAAAATTAAACCTGATCTAAAGACTCCCTCAAGCAATCCATTCCAAGTATTGATAACAAAACTGCTCGTAGTATTCCAAGTATGAAGGTGTAACTGTCTCCATGCACCTCCATCATCCCAGTCCGGGCCACGGGTAGGACCAGCTACTTCATCTGAAGTATGTTCGGCCAATGCCCAAGCTCTATCCTGAGAGCCGAATGGATTCAGTGAAGAATATGCTGCAGTTAATAGACCTTCGACATTTCCTGCGGTCGAAGCCTCTTCGATGGTAAGGGTACCTTCTAATTCTTCATCTAAGCTGGTACAGCTTAAAAATGAAGAAATCATCATAAAAATTAATAAATACTTTTTCATAGTTCTTAAAAATTAGCTATTAAACCAAATACAACCGACCTTGCTCTCGGGAATGCCGTAGCGTCAATTCCAAAAGATGGAACACCATCAACACTTTTGTTTATATTTACTTCAGGGTCAAAACCATCGTACGGAGTGATGACAAATAAATTTTGCCCTGTTACTGTCAATCTCAAAGAGTTAATCCACGATTGTTTCAATTGAGAAGAGTCAAACGTATAACCTAAAGTAAGGTTATTCAATCTTAAAAAGTCACCACTTTTCAGGAACCTTGTACTTACTGCCAAAGACTCGCCCGTATTTTGAGGAGATTTGGCTGTGTCAGTAGATACGTTTTCACCTCTGGCAAGCGAAGACGTATTGAAAAGTTGTAAAGCAGTATTGTCAAAAATTTCCGCACCGTAGGCACCGTTAAAGAACGCGCTTAAATCCCATTTCTTGTATGAAAAGTTTGCTTGAATACCAATTGTAATATCGGGATTAGGATCTCCCACAAATGTTCTGTCGCCTTGACCTACAGGAGTAAAATCCGCCGAGCCTATTCCATCCCCATTTAAATCTCTAATTATAGTGTTCCCGTTTGCGTCAAAACCATCGAAAATTGGCATATAAAACGAAAATAGTGATTGACCGTCAAAAAGCAATTGACCTCTTTCTTGAGATAAACCTTGTCCAGATATCTCACCAGTTCTTAAACCAGTTGAAAAAGTATTGGTTAGACCATTGACTTCGTTATCAAGAAAACTCATATTGTAAGCAAGAGAAAACTTGAAATCCCCTTTGTCGATAATATCACCTTTGAAACTTATATCCACACCCTGATTTCTTATAGAAACATCATTCAAATTAACCCATTGAAATGCGTCAGGTGAAACAATCTGTGGACGAATTCTAAAAAGAATATCCGTAGTTTCTTTGTAGTAATAATCAATCGAAGCTGTAAAACGATCATTTAATATACCAAAATCTAAACCTAAATTAAGTTGGGTAGTTTCTTCCCATTGCAATTTATTGTTACCAATAATTGTTTGAGTAGCACCATTGTCAGCTGGCCCAAACTGATTTTGAGAAAGTCCAGAAGCAAACTCTTGGTTACCTGTTATACCCCAACCAGCTCGTAATTTCAAATCAGATACATAATCCGGCAAGCCCAGCCAATCTTCTTTATACAATTGCCAAGCCGCACCAAAAGAAGGAAAATAACCATACTGTTCATCCGAACCAAATCTTGAAGAGCCATCCACACGAAGGGTTGCAGTCAACAAATATTTATCAAAGAAGGTCACGTTGGCACGACCGAAGTAGGATTGCAACTCATTTTTTGGATCTTCAAATGAGGACTGCTCATCCTGCCTGAACGTTTCTGCAAACCCTAAATTTTTAATCATCTTGTTGGGGTCATTAACTAAGAAATCCCGAGCCAATGTATTGGTTCCTCTTCTCTCGAATATCTGGTATGAATAACCAGCAACAAAATTTAATTTATAGTTTTTGGAAAACTCTTTGTCCCATGTGATTGTGTTTTCAAACAACACATTTGATGAGGTAATCGTTTGAATATCAACCCTACCTCTATTAAACGTATCATTTGTCCTTAACAATCGGGATATACCTACTCTCCTATCCGATTTTGAATGATCAACAGCTATATTTGTTTGAAAATTCAAACCCTCAATAATTTTAACTCGAGCGCCTAAATTTGTAAAAAGCCTTGTGGTTTCGGACAAGTCTTTGTAAAAATCAATCATTGCTAAAGGGTTTCGTTGATTATCGCTTAATTGTAAAAAACTACCGTCTGGATTAAAGAAAGATCTAGTAGGATTCCACTTTAGAGCAGATGATATTAAATCTCCTTCTGCACCAGCATTGTCTCCAATTGGCGCACGGTCATCACGAATAAAAGAGGCTATTGTATTAACTGTGAATTTAACGCGATTATCAAATGCATTTTGACTTAAACTCAAGCTAGTAGTATATTTCTCTTGTCCAGTATTTTTAATAACCCCTTCCTGATCTAAATAGCCAACGGAAAATCTGTAATTCCCCGTTTCACTACCTCCAGCAATTGAAATATCTTGAGTCTGTGTAAACGCAGTTTGTAAAATATTGTTGAACGGATCTATTCTAGCTCCAAAATCTGGAGTTTCAAACCCTAGCGCTCCTGCTGCAGCAGGAAAATCATCAGCTTTCAGTACATCTAAAGTTTCCGATCTGTTAGCAAAGCTATAAGAACTGGAATACGATATCTGAGGCTTACCTGACTTACCACTTTTAGTAGTAATCAAAACCACCCCGTTAGCACCACGTGATCCATAAATTGCCGTTGCAGAAGCATCTTTCAAAACATCAATGCTTTCAATATCAGCGGAGTTGATAAAGTTCAATGGATTGGTCGAACTCGAGCCACCAAAAGGGTTGCCTGAACCAGAAGATACTGAGCCACCACTCAAAGGAACCCCATCCAACACAATCAATGGATCGTTGCCACCACGGATAGAAGATGTACCACGAATACGGATGTTTGCAGCGGCTCCTGGCTCACCTGAAGATGAGGTAATTTGCACCCCTGAAACGCGACCTTGTAACAACTGGTCTGCGGAAGTGGTAATACCTTTGTTAAAATCTTCT
>PHDQ01000099.1 GCA_002841025.1 Bacteroidetes bacterium HGW-Bacteroidetes-13
TAATTGGCTTTGCCCACCATTTGTGGGATGAATTCGGAGCGGACAATACCATCACCATGTTCGCCGCTCATCGACCCTTTGTATTTTTGAACCAAATCGGCAACGGCTTGTGTGATTTCCCTGAAAAGGCGGACGTCTCCGGATTTTTTCAAATCCAAAATCGGCCTCAAATGGAGTTCGCCGGCTCCGGCATGTGCGTAATAAACAGCCTCTTGACCAAAACGATCCATCAATTCGGAAAATTCTTTGATGTAGGAAGGTAAATCTTTGAGTGAGACTGCGGTGTCTTCGATGCATGCAACGGCTTTTCGATCGCCAATCATGTTTCCCAACAGTCCCAAACCGGCTTTGCGAAGCTCGATTGCCTGGTTGATCTCATTTCCTTTCAGCGTCACATCGGCATACGAAAACCCGCTTTGTTTTAAAACCGACAACAGGTTTTCGGCTTGTATTTCAGCATCTTCAGGAGTGTGACTCGCAACTTCAAACATCATAATCGCTTTGGGATCTCCGCTGATAAAAAATCGATTTTTTAGCTGAACCGGATTGTTTTTGGTGCAGTCCAAAATTACTTTGTCCAACATTTCGCAGGAATAAAGCCTGTGTTTCATCGCCACCAAGACGGCGTTCATGCTCTTTTCAATGCTGTCGAAATGCGAAACCACCATGATGTTGTTTGCAGGCGGCAAGTCGTCTAATTGTAATTTTATTTTCGTCGTAAAAGCCAAAGTTCCTTCGCTTCCTGCCATTAATTTGGAGAAATTAAAAGGCTTTTCCGAATCACCAAAGACTGCATTTTCGAGGAGTGCGTCCACGGCATAACCGGTATTTCGTCGATGAATTTCCGGTTTCGGGAAATATGTTTTGATTTGATTTTGAACGGCATCTGACGACAACTCATTAAAAATAGATTGATAAAGTTTCCCTTCAAGGGTTTTTAATTTCGTTTTTTGTTGGAATTCTATTGGGTTTAAATTTTTGAAACTCACTTCGCTTCCGTCTGCGAGCAAGCAATCCAATTCCAAAATCTTGTCACGCGTAACACCGTAGCGGATGGAGGTAGTTCCGGAAGAGTTGTTGCCGACCATTCCGCCAACCATACAGCGGTTGGTTGTGGACGTATTGGGGGCAAAAAAAAGCCCAAATTCTTTTAAGTGATAATTGAGTTCGTCGCGAACTACGCCCGGCTCTACAACGACGGTTTTGTTTACAGCATCGATTTCTATAATGCGGTTCAGATGTTTTGATACATCAACGATGATGCCTTCGCCAACCACCTGTCCGGCAAGAGAAGTTCCTGCAGTTCGAGGAATAATAGGGACGTGGTATTTTGAGGCGAAACGAATGATTTTTTGAATATCTAAAGCGTTTTTCGGGTAGGCTACCGCCAACGGAATTTTTCGATAGACAGAAGCATCAGTGGCATAGATGGTTCGGGTTAAATCGTCGGTGTGTAAGCTTCCTTCGAGCTGCTGACTGAGTTTTGCAAGTTCTTCTGGGTTCATTTTATGCATTAAAAAAGCCCTGTAAAGTAAATCATTTACAAGGCTTTTTACAAGTTTTCTTTCGATTGTTATCGGTTATCTGCCGAAGAATCTTATTTTTTCGACACCTCCCGATTTGTTCAACATATCGAGCAAGATGGGCTGGTCGTCGGATTTTGCCTCGATTATTTTCGAAACATCTTCTACAGTATTTACTTTCACTCCGTTGATAGCTGTAATCACATAACCTTCTGCTAAACCTCCATATTTAATCAAATCTGCACGATTAACACGACTCACGACCACGCCTTGTTTGAGGTTTTTCTTTTTTGCTTCTTCGGGACTCATGTTTTTAAGTTCAATGCCATACAAGTTGTATCGAACCAATTCGTTTTTGGATAATTTCACCCTAAATTCTTTTATTTCACCGGATCGATCAACAGACACATTTACTTCATCTCCGGGTCTTTTGGTGTTGAGATAACCTGACAAATCTGCGAATTTTGAAATTTTGATGTTGTCGAGTTTGATGATGACATCACCTTTTTTAAGCCCGGCATTTGAAGCACCCGAATTGGTCTCAACATCTTCAATATAAAACCCCTCGGTTTCGTTGAGTCCTAATTTTTTGACTAATTCATTGTTGACCTCTCCACCGGTGACACCCAAGATACCCGTTTGAACGTCGCCATACTCCATCAAATCTTCCACTACTTTTCGTGCAATGTTGCTCGGAACAGCAAAAGAATATCCGACATAGGAACCGGTTTGAGAAGTGATGGCTGTGTTGATCCCTATCAATTCACCACGGGTATTGACCAATGCACCACCGCTGTTTCCGGGATTGACGGCTGCATCGGTCTGTATAAACGACTGGATGGATTTTCTGGGGTTATTGCCCAAATCGCGGGCTTTGGCACTGATGATACCAGCCGTGACGGTTGAATTCAAATTATAAGGATTCCCAACGGCCAAAACCCATTCTCCCACTTTGGTGTTGTCTGAATCTCCAAACGTGATAAAAGGTAGATTTTTGCCGGCATCTATCTTGATGAGTGCAATATCTGTCTTCGGATCGGTTCCAATGAGTTTAGCTTCAAACTCTCGGTTGTCATTTAATGTAATACTTATTTTTGTTGCGTTTTCAATCACATGGTTGTTGGTGATGATATATCCGTCCGGAGAGATGATGACACCCGAACCCGAACCGACAATTTCTTTATTCTGACCGCCGCCGTATCCGTATAAAAACTCAAGCAATGGATTGCTGGGCACGTCGGCAACGGCTGTATTTTTCACATGAACTACTGTGTGGATGGTTTTTTCCGCAGCATCCGTAAACTCAACCACATCTGTGGGTAACCCCGCTACATTATTCGAAACATACTTCGTCTGCACAACTTGCGGACTCAATCCGGTAACAATAGAATTCTGATTTTCTGGATTTTTCTCTAAAAAGATTTTGTATGAAGCTAAGGTAACAGCTCCACCGATAACTGAAACTAATACAAGACTAAGAAACTTTTTCATCATATATTATTTTAAATTATTAGGTAAAATTAGTTGCAAAATTTATTTCTTTTAATCAGTTTAACGCCAGTTTAACGCCAAGTGAATTTGGTTAGTTTTTATTTAACTTTGTCACTTTATTTATTTTTATGCAAATCGAATTTTTTAAATACCAAGGAACCGGAAACGATTTTGTCATACTCGACAATAGACGACAAAGTTTTGACAAAAATGATACCAAACTGATTGCTAAACTTTGCGACAGGAAATTTGGCATTGGCGCAGACGGTTTAATTTTATTAGAAAATCATCCGTCATGCGATTTCAAAATGGTTTATTACAACTCAGACGGAAGAGAAAGCAGCATGTGTGGAAATGGCGGAAGGTGCTTGGTTGCTTTTGCCAAACTTTTAGGCATTATCGACCAAAATGCGAACTTCGAAGCCATTGATGGTTTTCACCAAGCTTACATAGAGAATGACTTGATACATTTGAAGATGCAAGATGTAGCGTCTGTCGAAAATTATACAAATCACGTGTTTTTAGATACGGGTTCGCCACATCATGTGACGTTGGTGAAGGATTTGAAATCGTTTGATGTGGTCAGAACCGGGAGTTCCATCAGGCGAGGTGCACCCTACTTTGAGAAGGGAACCAATGTCAATTTTGTAGAGCAAGTCGATACCGACATTTTTTCAGTACGAACCTACGAACGCGGCGTGGAAAATGAAACTTTGTCATGCGGAACAGGCGTAACTGCTGTTGCGCTGGCCATGCATCATATGAAAAAATCATCTGAAGCAGTGCGTTTACTCACACCCGGAGGTGAACTCAAGGTGGTTTTTAAAAAAACAACAAAAGGCTATGAGGATATTTACTTGATTGGCCCGGCATGTATGGTGTTTAAAGGAACGTATCTGTGTTAAGGTTGAAAAATGAATATTGTCAACTCCGGGCATTAGAACCCGATGATTTGAATTTTCTTTTGAAAATAGAAAACGACGAATCACTTTGGAAAATCAGCAATACCCAAATCCCTTTTTCAAAATATCTGTTGACAGCGTATTTGAAAAATGCAGGAGAAGATATTTATGCGGTCAAACAACTGCGTTTAGTGATTTGTCTTCCGGACGGCGAAGCGGTCGGTCTGCTCGACTTTTTTGACTTCGAGCCAAAACACAAAAGGGCAGGTATCGGCATAGTGCTGAACGAACTTCACCGGAACAAAGGAATTGGAAATGAGGTTTTAAGTTTGGTGAAAGCATACGCCCGAGACGGCTTGGATCTGCACCAAATCTATGCCAATATTGGTGAGCATAATTCCGCAAGTTTGAAACTCTTTGAAAAATCAGGTTTTCAGAAAACCGGAACCAAAATCGATTGGATATACGATGCAGGTTCTTTTGAGAATGAAATCATGGTTCAACTTATTTTCGCATAAAAAAATGTACTTAAAAAAAATAGTCATCGCTACATTGCTCATCGGACTCTTGATAGTCGGTTATTTTTCGTTTCGGATATACCAGATTGTTATGTCTCCCAATACCAATTTCAACAACCCGGAAGCAACCCTTTTTATCAAAACAGGCGAAACATATCCGGAACTCAGAAGAGATTTGGAACCCTTGTTGAAAAACATCGGTAATTTTGATGTGCTGGCAGAGCGAAAAGGATATGTAAGCAACTTGAAAGCGGGGAAATATATCCTAAAAAAAGGAATGAATAACAACGCCATCATCAATACATTACGGACTGCCAATGTGCCTGTTAGAGTTTCCTTCAACAACCAAGAAACCATATACAATTTGGCGGGGCGTATCTCTAAACAAATCGAAGCAGACAGCATTTCACTCATAAACAGTATGTTGAGTGAACCTTTCTTGAATAAAAACAGTCTTGATGAGCAAACCGTTTTGAGTTATTTTATTCCCAATACTTACGAGTTTTTTTGGAATACTTCAGCCAATCAATTTATCGAAAGAATGGGGACAGAAAACCAACAGTTTTGGAATTCCGAAAGGTTGGCTAAAGCAGAAAAATTAGATTTGACACCAACCCAAATAAGCATTTTGGCATCGATAGTTCAAAAAGAAACCAACAAGCGCGATGAAATGCCTCGCGTGGCGGGAGTTTACTTGAACCGGTTAAAAAAAGACTGGCCGCTGCAAGCCGACCCGACGGTTATTTTTGCAATGAAAAAAAATAGTGGAAATTTTGACTTAGTGATTAAAAGGGTTTTATTGAAAGATTTGGAAATAGATTCGCCCTACAACACCTACAAATACCAAGGATTGCCTCCAGGTCCAATAGCAATGCCCGATATCGTTGCCTTAGATGCTGTTTTGAATCCGGAAACGCATGAATACTTCTATTTCGTGGCAGATGTAGAAAATTTTGGCTATCACAAGTTTGCAAAAACACTTCAACAGCACAACCAAAATCGAATTAAATACCAACAATGGGTCAACAAACAGCGCATCATGCGTTAAATATATGTTAAAATAACCGCCTTTTCCAGTGTCCTATTTTGTCAAATATATGTTTTATATTACCCTATAATGCGTTTTATAAAATCTTATATAAATCAATATAACGTCAGTCGGAATAAGCGTTTGACGGCTTAATAAACCTCAAAACCCACGATTTCATTAAGATAAGATTAACTCACTAAGATTCAAGCTGTCAAAAAAAGGATTATCTTTGCACAGTTAATTTTAAGCACTTCGTTTCGACCAAGGTAAGGCTTAAAGGAAATTAAATCTTATGAAAAAACGAGTTATCAAGTATTCTTATTTTGTAGCCGTTTTAGCTCTTATCAGTTTCGGTTTTTCTGACAAAAAATCCATTAAAATCCACCCCAGTTTTATAGTAACCGATCCTGTAGAGGCTGATTTTCCGCAACATTATGCATCGGCCAATCAGGAATTTGTTTTGAAAGTTCCTTTTTACGGCAGATCGTTTAATGCATTTAAGGAACGGTTGGCTTTTAAAGAATCCGGCGGAAGATACAATGTGGTCAATCCGTATGGTTATATGGGTAAATATCAGTTTGGCGCATCTACCCTTAAAATGTTGGGAGTACACGACACGGTAACGTTCCTAAAAACGCCTGTACTTCAAGAAATTGTATTTGAGAAGTACATTGCTAGAAACAAATGGATTCTCAGACGAGACATCGCGAAATACGATGGGAAAATCATCAACGGTGATTTGGTAACGGAATCCGGTATTTTGGCCGCAGCCCACTTGGCAGGAGCCGGAAATGTAAAAAATTATCTTAGAAGTAACGGGCAAGTCCGATTTTCTGACGCAAATGGTGCTTCTATTAAGTATTACATTCACAAATTTTCAGGCTATAACTTGTCAATGATAAAAGAAGACAAGTACGCAAGACTCTAAGCTATCCCTAATCGTTTAGACTTTTCTAAAAGACCAAAAATTCGATGAGTTTTTGGTCTTTTTATTTGCGGTAACGTGGTCAAAAATAATTTTGGGTTCTATTCAGCAAGCAATCTTTTTTGTTTGTAATCAATTTGCTTTGATGTTGCTAAAAAAAGCAAAAATTAAACGAAATCTGCACTTACAAAAACATGGCTGATTTCATCCAAGATGGCAAAAACTTCGGTAGAAGCATCGGCCGTCACCAAACGCTGACGATATTCTTTGAAGTGTGGGATTCCTTTGAAGTAGTTGGTATAGTGCCGGCGGGTTTCAAAAACACCCAAATGCTCACCTTTCCAACCGATGGACATTTCCAAATGGCGTTTGGCTATCCGCACGCGTTCTTCCATCGTCGGCGGCGCAAGGTGTCCGCCGGTGGCAAAATAATGTTTCACTTCTTTAAAAAACCAAGGATAGCCGATGCTCGCTCGACCAATCATCGCGCCATCCAAACCAAAACTGTCGCGCATTTCCATCGCCTTTTCGGGCGTATCGACATCGCCGTTTCCGAAAATCGGTATGTGCATCCGCGGATTGTTTTTGACCTCGGCGATGGGTTTCCAATTGGCTTCTCCTTTGTACATCTGCGCACGGGTTCGTCCGTGAATCGAAATCGCTTGCACGCCGACATCCTGAAGGCGTTCGGCAACTTCCACAATCTTGATGGAGTCTTCATCCCAACCCAACCGGGTTTTGACAGTCACAGGTAAGTTTGTCCGTTTGACGATGGCTTCGGTAAGTTTTATCATCAAAGGAATGTCTTTCAATATGCCTGAGCCGGCTCCTTTGCAAACCACTTTTTTGACCGGACAGCCGTAGTTGATATCGATGATGTCCGGATTGGATTTTTCAACGATGTCCACAGCTTGCAACATTGAATCGAGTTCGGCACCAAAAATTTGAATACCTACGGGTCGTTCTTTTTCATAGATGTCCAATTTCATGACGCTTTTAGCGGCATCACGAATCAAGCCTTCAGAAGAAATAAACTCGGTATAGACCAAATCAGCTCCTTGTTCCTTGCAAAGCGCGCGAAACGGCGGATCGCTCACGTCTTCCATGGGTGCGAGTAATAAGGGGAAATCACCCAATTCGATGTCGCCGATTTTTACCAAAACACAGTTTTTTTAAATCTGATGGCAAAGGTAATGGAATTCAAGGAATTATTATGCGGCTTAGGTATTGGTTTTAAGCTATATCTTTGATAAATACGTGAAGTCGAATGTTTTTTGAAACAAGATACAGAACCCAAAAAACATGAAGCAATTGAATTCAACAAAAAAGTTGACAATTGCTTATTGTCAATTGTCTATTGCCACTTACCCCTCAAAAAACGATTCCAATTCTTTCAGTGTCTCGGCTGAAGTTTGAATGTC
>PHDQ01000100.1 GCA_002841025.1 Bacteroidetes bacterium HGW-Bacteroidetes-13
CCCATGATGAGGTATTCTTCGATGTGATCGTTTTTGATTTGTCCGGAAGCGGCTAAGATACCGATGGCCAAGGTCAAGTCGTATGCCGAACCTTCCTTGCGCAAATCGGCAGGAGCCATGTTGATGGTGATTTTTTTCCCGGGGATGTTGTAACCGTTGTTTTTCAACGCGGCGGCGATGCGGAAGTTGCTTTCCTTCACTGCGTTGTCCGGCAGACCAACCAAGTGATAGCCGACTCCTTTGTCCACGTTCACTTCTACGGTGATCGTGGTAGCTTCCACGCCAAAGACTGCACTTCCGTAAACTTTTACCAGCATAAGTGTTTATTTATGCTAAAAATACAAAAAAACAGTTTGTGTAAACTTTTTAGATGCATTTTATCAGTTTTTGAGTGTCAACAAATATTGGTTTGCCAAATCCATGCTCAAAAAATCCATTCTTGAACGATTTTTTGCCTCGAATGCATCCATAAACGCTTGATTGTCCATCAAAATGTAATGGAAACCTTTGATGTATTCTTTTGGAATTTTCAGTTTTTGGACATAATAATCATCTTCGTAAATCAGGTCAATTTTTTGAAGCGTGATTCCCTTTTCTTCAAACTTCACATTTCTTTTCATTCTTTTGGTTCTGCCTGAAATGGCATTGATAATAGGATCGAGCGTAAAAGTAACTCCGCTTTTCGCTTTCAAATGAAAGTTTTTTGCCAAATCCAATTCTTTTTCCGCAGGTGTTAAGCGAACAAAATCTTTGGGGATGATTCCCAATGAGGTTGCGTTGATGTTTTGATATTCAACAACCTCTACTTCTTCAAGCTGATTTGTATGGGAGAAAAGATTGATGTCAAATTTTTGTAATGAGATCTCTTTTTTTGACAAAATAATGAATTTAATTGTCGTCTGAACGGAACTTACTTTTAGAATGTCACCTTCAGTTACTTCAATTCTGAAAAGTCCCTTTGCATCCGTGATTGTAAAAGTTTCTTTGGTTATGTTTTCGATGGATATGTCCGGAGAAGCGAGGGAATCTATCGTCACACGACCAATCAAAATGTCTTGAGAAAAAACATTTTGAAAAGAAATAAAAATTATGACCGTACAAATCAGCCCTTTTATAAAATCGTTATTATTTTTTAAAACGATTTGAGACATTTTTGTACGGTCAGTAAAATATAGAATTTTAAGAAAAATAAAGCTTCAGATCTTTTAAAATCGCATGATAAACCGGATTGCAAAACGCGGCAACATCTCCTTCTTTTGCAGATTTCCAACGAGAAGTCCACAACACGAAAGCAGTGTCGTTATCGGAAACCGAAAAAACCCTAACCTCGCCAACATATCCTTCTACATTGTCTTTGGAAACCACGGCCGGGCCATCATCGATGCTGTATGTGAATGTTTTTGTTTTTTCGTCAATTGACAACAAGGTCTCGTGAAAAGCGTCATTCAAAATTCTTTTTGCGCCTACTTCGTTGCCTTTTTTACTGCCGATGACACCCACTTTTTGAACCACATTTTTGCTCCAGCTCAAATCGTGGAAATTTTTGATGGTTTCCCAAACTTTCTCTGCCGGAGCATTGACAACTACTGAATTGTAACATCCCATTTTTTATAGTTTAAAAATTAATAAAATTTAAAGCCAATCAATCTTAAATATATTTGAGTTTTAGAAAAAATGACTGCCCTAAATTAGGTTAATTTTTTTTTCATTGCATTAAACTTAACAAAGTATTCTGAAATTCCGTATTTAATTTTCCTTAAAATCAGATTGAAAACCAATCTAATTGCGTAATTTTAAAGTGTGTAAGACGGATGGCTTTTAGATTAAAATTTAATTAGAAACAGGATGAAACTCACTTTTTTTGGCGGAGCCGGTACGGTCACAGGCTCTAAAATATTGTTGGAAACAGCGCATAAAAAAATATTGATAGACTGTGGTTTGTTTCAAGGTCTTAAAGAGTTGCGGCTTAAAAACTGGGATGCCCTGCCGATGGACATCAACGAATTGGACGCGGTTTTTCTTACCCATGCGCATTTGGATCACTGCGGTTACTTACCTGTTTTAGTCAAAAATGGCTTTTCAGGGAAAATTTATTGCACGCCTGCCACCAAAGATTTGACAAAAATAATTTTGTTGGACAGTGCTAAAATTCAAGAAGAAGACGCGCGAAGAGCCAATTTGCACAAGTACACCAAACACAGTCCGGCAAAACCACTTTATGAAGTCAGAGACGCAGAAGCCGTGTTTTCTCATTTTGAAACTTTTGAAACAGCAGTATGGCACGAATTGGATGATGAGATTCAATTCAAATTTCTTAACAGTGGGCACATCTTGGGGAGTGTTTTTGTTTTGCTGAAAGTGAATGGGAAAATCATTCTTTTTTCCGGAGATATCGGGCGAAAAATCCCCATCATTTTGCATCCGTTCGAATATGTAGATCATGCCGATTATTTGGTCGTCGAATCGACCTACGGAAACCGATTGCACGAGTCTGTTTCCATCCAACATGAATTGTTAAAACACATCGAACACACCTTCAAAAAGGGAGGTGTACTGATGATTCCCACATTTTCGGTAGAAAGAGCGCAGGAAATTATCTATCTTTTGAGTATTCTCAATCGAAATGGACTTCTTCCAAAAATCCCGATTTATTTAGACAGCCCGATGGGTGTAAATGCAACGGAAGTTTATTTTTCCTATCCCGAAGCACATCAACTTTCCCGTGAAGATATTGAGCGTATGTCAGCAACCGTCCAACTCGTCAGCGATGTAGATGCATCAAAGGCAGTCGTAAATGATGATGCGCCAAAGATTGTTTTGGCCGGAAGCGGCATGATAACCGGCGGACGAATTTTACATTATTTTGATAAATATATCTCCGATGCAAAAAACAGTGTGTTGATTGTTGGTTATCAGGCAGAGGGAACGCGCGGCAGAGCTTTGCTATCCGGCGACAAAGAATTAAAATTTTTTGGTGCGTATCACAAAATAGGTGCGGAGATTTTTAAAATCAACGCCTTCTCCGGTCATGCAGATCAGAGCGAATTGTTGGATTGGCTTCGACATTTCAAGAAGCCACCCGAATTAACATTCATCAACCACGGTGAGCCACACCAAAGTCAGGCTTTTAAGACCAAACTCAGAACCGAGCTCAATTGGAAATGCACGGTTGCGCAAATGAACCACGAATATTATTTGGGCTGATTGTGATCGTGTTTATACGGAAATGTTTATTCCAAATTGTTCGATTCTCTCCAAATGAACGGATGATGTGCTAAAGTTTTTCTAAATATTTTACAGACTTCGGAACTATTCAATTATTACATACATTTGCGCTTCTAAAAAACTCATTTTATGAATTTTCACAAAGCTATCAGTCGTTGTATTTTTGTTTTCGCATTGTTGTTAAGCCTTTCTGCTTCAGCACAAATTAAAAATATTCAAGTTTCTATCGATTTGAAAAACGTCGTGGAGGACAAAGTTCCTGTGACGGTAAATGTTGATAAAATCAAATCCGAAACCATCAACTACATGATTCCTAAAATCGTTCCCGGCACCTATGCAATCTACGATTTCGGAAAACACATCGATGCATTTCGTGCCTTTGACAAAAAAGGAAATTTGTTGCCGGTCACCAAATTAGATGAAAACACCTGGAAGATTGAGAAAGCAAAATCATTGACTAAAATAACGTATCTGGTAAATGACACCTATGATATTGATGGCGAGAACGGAATTTTCTCGCCGGGTGGAACCAACATCCTTGCCGGTCAAAATTTTGTTTTGAATCTTTTTGGCTTTGTCGGTTATTTTGAAGGTTTGAGCGAAACGCCTTATGACATAACCATAAATCATCCCGCCGATTTATACGGAAGCACGGCGCTTGAAGATGCAGACAACAGCCCGGAAGTTGATCTGTTTAAACTCGACCGCTATTTTACCGTGACGGACAATCCCATCCAATACAATACGCCCGATACACTCTCCTTTAAGTTGAACGACATCAAAGTCGAATTGAGCGTCTATTCAAAAAATAAAATTCACACTGCGGAAGAACTCAGAGTGCCGATGGAAAAAATGATGCAAGCGCAGAAAAAGTTTTTGGGTGACATCAATTCCACCAAAATATACAGCATTTTACTTTACTTGTCTGAGGCAAATGAAGGCGATGCTCAAGGATACGGCGCACTCGAACACCACAATGCCACCATGGTGGTATTGCCCGAAGAAACAGATACAGAAAGACTGGTTCAAGACATGGTGGACGTGGTTTCGCATGAGTTTTTTCACACGTTGACACCACTTTCCGTTCATTCGGAAGAAATTCAGTTTTTTGATTTCAACAAGCCTAAAATGTCTCAACACCTTTGGATGTATGAAGGCGTAACCGAATATTTTGCCAACTTATTTCAAGTCAGAGAAGGACTTATCAATCAGGAAGATTTTTACAATCGGATGATGGATAAGTTGTATAATTCGCTCAATTATAACGATTCTATTCCTTTCACAGAAATGAGTAAGCATATTTTGGTGGAACCCTACAAAGAGAATTACCAAAATGTCTATGAGAAAGGTGCCATCATCGGCATGTGTATCGACATCATCATTCGTGATAAAACAGCCGGTAAAGAAGGTATTTTAGATATGTTGAAAAAACTTTCTGCCAAATACGGTGTGAGCAAGCCTTTTAAAGACGATGAGCTTTTTGGGGAGATTGTTGCCTTGGGCTATCCTGAAGTAGGTGATTTTTTGAATAATTACGTAGCGGATTCTAAGACCATTCCCTATATGGAAATATTTGACAAGGTCGGTGTGACTTTTGCCAACATTGAAAAAGAAGGCGGGTTTTTTATCGATGGAAATGTGCCGTATATCACCGTAAATCAAGATGATCAATCACTTTTTTTTGTGCCTTATGCAACAGAAAACAAAGGCCTAAAGGCTTGGGGAATAGAAGCCGGAGATGTGATTAAAACCATCAATCGAACTGCATACAGTATTGCCAATGTGTATGATTTGGTAGAAGTTTCAAGAACTTGGAAAGCGGGTGACGACATAACTTTGGTGGTTGTAAGAAACGGTGAAGAAATTACCCTCAACAGCAAAATCGTTATCCCAACCATCGAAGTTACGGTTTTGGAAAACGAAGATTTGCCGGCAGACGACCCAAGAATAAAAATTCAAAAAGCTTGGTTGGGACAGGAATAAAAGGTTTCAGGTTTCCCTGCCCGCCGGCAGGAAGTTTCGAATGATAGTTTCCTGATTCTTGATTCTTGATTCTTGATTCCTTACTCCTGATTCTTATTTCAATTAACTTTCCAACCTGCCGGCAAATAATATAAACAAATGAAAAACATTACGCTATTAATCCACTGCAAAGATCGATCCGGCATCATCGCTTCGGTCACAGGGTTTATCAATCAATGCGGCGGGAATATAGTGTATATAGACCAGCATGTAGATCGTGAAAACGAGATTTTTTTCATGCGATTGGAAAGCGAATTTGAACAAAATGATTTTTCCATCGAAACGTTCAAATTGGCGTTTGAAGAAAGTATCGTCGCAAAATACACCCTGTCGTGGCAGGTTTACGCCTCCGATTACAAGCCCAAAATGGCGATTTTTGTCTCTAAATACGACCATTGTTTGTATGACATTTTAGGAAGATACAACGCGGGTGAATGGAATGTCCACATCCCTTTGATTATCAGTAACCACGAAGATTTAAGACCCTTGGTTGAAAGTTATCGCATTCCTTTTTACCACGTGCCAATCGCTAAAGATGGCAAACAACAAGTGGAGGATCAACAATTACAATTATTGCAAAATGCCGAGGTTGATTTTATTGTTTTGGCGCGCTATATGCAAATTGTTTCCGATAAATTAATAAAACATTATCCCAACAAGATTATCAACATTCACCACTCTTTTCTGCCGGCTTTTGTCGGTGCAAAACCTTATCATTCTGCCTATAAACGGGGTGTCAAAATTATTGGAGCGACCAGTCATTATGTCACGGAAGAGTTGGATGCGGGACCTATTATCGAGCAAGACGTGACGCGCGTTTCCCACACCCATTCCATTGACGATTTGGTTCGAAAAGGCCGCGATTTGGAAAAAACCGTACTGGCAACTGCCATCAAATTGCACATCGACAGGAAAACGATGGTGTACAACAACAAGACGGTTGTTTTTTATTAGGGATGCAGTAACCAGCATATAGTTCGCAAGCTGGGAAAAGATAAATCAAAACCCATTGTTCGTTTAGATGAAAAGAGAGTCTTAATGCACGACGGCTGTATCCAATTTTGATGAAAAGACGGCTCTATATCAACTTACAAAACGTGTTTGCCGCTGGCTTAATCCGAAAACAAGAGAGGTTGTTAAAGAAGAATCGAACAAGTACAGTAGATGATTGAATTACCCCACCATAAAAGCGTATAAAAGCAATAGCTGCTTGGGAACAAACACCGTGGCTGCGTTATCTATTCGTTAAAAAATAGCATATTACGACACATTTTATTAATTTTGTAGTACTTTAAAATCTTTCATATTATGCCATTATTCATCATAACCATTGTATTAATAGGTTTGGCTTTTGCTGGGATAGCTATCAAGATTTGGGCAAAAAAAGACGGAAAGTTTGCCGGAACTTGTGCCAGCCAAAGCCCTTTTTTGAACAAAGATGGTGAAACTTGCGGATTTTGCGGACGAACGCCCGATCAATATCAGGACTGTGAAGGGAAAGCAAAATGATGCACTTTGCCACTTCTGAATGGACTAAGTGCAATAGATACTGAGCATTAGGCAATAATACCATATTCAATTTTAGTTTTGGCCATTTAACTTATGCAAAGACCGTTGTTCGTCACTTATTGCTCATTAATCATCAATCTTTAATAGGGGTTGCGTCAAAGCTTTTTAATTTTACTATATTTGGTCAACTGAATCAGACACTTTGTCCAAAACCAAACGCACCACTTCCGATCTTGTTAAACTTGCCAAAGAGGGTAATCAACACGCGTTTAGTTTGTTGTTGGATACGCATTGGAACGAGGTGCTTTTTTATCACCTCAAAAGGAACTTGAACGAGAATGATGCGGAAGATATTGTTATTCAGACCTTTTCGAAGGCATTTGACAGAATTGAGACTTTTGACGAACAATATGTTTTCAAAACTTGGTTAATCGCTATTTCTAAGAATGTATATATTGATTTTCTAAGAAAGAAGAACGCGTTGTCCAGCCTTGATATGAAACAAACCGAAGAATCGGAAATGCATAAAATCGTTGATGAAACGCTCTCTCAAGAAGACGAATTGATACGTGAGCAAAATTTAGCAGAACTGTTGTCACATATCAAAAAGCTCAAGCCTGGTTATCAGGAAGTCATACAACTTCGTTATTTTCAAGAGATGAGTTATTCGGAAATTGCTAAAAATCTGCATGAACCCATCAACAACGTCAAAGTAAAACTGTTGCGTGCAAAAAAACTTTTGGCAGAAATTATCAAGAAAAGTTAATTGAGCTATGGATTTTCCTATTTTTGAGTAAACCTTTATCCATGCAAATCTTCACAACCCAACAAAAACTTAAACATCTTTTATCCCTTCCAGTTATTGTCGCCGCATTGGGTTATTTCGTTGATATCTACGACTTGTTGTTGTTTGGAATTGTGCGAGTCCCCAGCTTACAAGATTTGGGTTTAAATGTTGATGTTGCCGGCTCTTTGAT
>PHDQ01000101.1 GCA_002841025.1 Bacteroidetes bacterium HGW-Bacteroidetes-13
ATCAGTAAATCTCCTTCCGTGATTGTTCCTTCATTTACAATTCGGGCATTTTTAATCAAGGTTCGCTTCATCTTTTTATAAATTCCGTTTTAAATTTTTAAAATACCAATCATGCTGTTCAATTTCAGCCAGATTACGCCAAAAATGGCTTCTTTGAAAATAGATCCTGACATTTTGGAAACGCCGTTGCTTCGGTCGGTAAAAATAACCGGAACTTCCTCGATGGTAAATTTTTTCAGATAGGTTTTGAATTTCATTTCTATTTGAAAGGCATATCCGATGAATTTAATATTGTCTAAATCAAGCGTTTCGAGTACTTTCCTTTTGTAGCAGACAAAACCTGCTGTGGTATCCTGAATTTTCATTCGGGTGATCAATCTCACGTAAACCGAAGCGAAGTAGGACAACAATACCCGTTTCATCGGCCAGTTGACCACGTTTACGCCCGAAATATATCGCGAACCGATAGCCATGTCTGCGCCGTTTTGACAAGCCTTCAACAAACGGGGTAAATCTTCCGGGTTGTGCGATAAATCTGCATCCATTTCAAAAATGAAATCATAATTTCGTTTCAAACACCATTTGAAGCCATGTATATAGGCAGTTCCCAACCCAGATTTTTTACTGCGGACTTCTAAAAATATTTTTTCGGGAAATTCAGAAGCAAGTTTTCTGACAACATCAGCTGTGCCATCCGGAGAATTGTCATCGACAACCAAGATGTGAAAATTGTTTTTGAGACTTAAAACAATTCTTACAACTTTCTCAATATTACCCAGTTCGTTGTAGGTGGGTATGACGACAATCGCGTGAGACATATAAAAAATTTGTGCAAAAATACGAATAAAACGGTTGGCAGAGAAAATTGGAGTAAAAACTAAGTATGGGTGGGCTCAGGACAACCTGATAATAAACATAGCTGCTTATTTATCTTTAAAAAGGCGCACAACTTTCCGCCAAACATGAAATTAGCGGAAGCCCTTATTTATTATACTCTTGATAAATTCCTTCCCACATTTTTTCAATATCTTTGACTAGTTTTTCAAAAGATTTCTTTTCGGAATCAAGCCGTAACTTATCAACATCTTGGTTTTGTTTCCAAATATTTGATTTTTTTTCAACTTCTTCTGTTGCCTCTGCAAGCCCGTAAAGATATTCGGTTTGCACGTCAAATAAAGCAGCAGAAGAAGTCGTACGGACTTTAACCTCTTTATTTTTTAAATATCCTAAAGCAAAGACATTTTGCGGGCCATAATTTTTGGCATCAATCTCAAATTCAGTATCAAAAGTATAAACCAATAATACCTGTGCTTTCATTTTTGCAGCAGCTAAACGCAAATCTTTTATGCTATTGTAATTATATGGGAGCAATAATCTGTTAAAAGGCGAAATTTGTTTAATTCCTTTTAGTTTGGCAATTTCTTGGATATTTTTCTCTTCATCAGGTTCGCGAGTTAAAACCATTGAAAAGTTACTGTTTGTTGGCTCCGCATTTCGATAAGAATATCGATAATTTGAATATTTCGGTGCTTGAATTCTTGCAACGGCAATAGTTACGGGAAATTCCGCGCTTGGCTTGTTGGAAAGAATTTTTGAAATATCCTCATCTGCTAAAGAAGAAATTTTCACATCACCACCGGGTGTTACATATTTTGCTGAACAAGAACTTAAAATGATAAAAAGGAGTCCTAAAATCAAAATTTTGTTTTTCATATAATTATCCGGTTTTTAGCGTTAAATGTTTTAATAACAGAAAAATAAAAATTCCTACTTATTTCTAAACATTAAAATATTTGGGAAGTCCGGTTTGGCGGAAGCAAACAGTTTTTCTGCATCCAATTTGTTACGCAGATTCGGAATCCAAACTTTGTAATTGGGGGTTTGAAATCTGATTACGGCAGCATTTGTGGGGAATTTTTCCGTGAATTGGGTCAATACTTCTTGGGCACTTTTGAGATTTCCGGAATACAATTGCACGGTATATCTACCTGGAATATTTTCAGATTTGTTGAATGAAATCCGTTCAGACATTAATTTATCAAGGGTAATTGCCTTAGAAATAGTTTGTTCGGTCTGTGTTGTTTCCTGCGCGTGTGAAAAAAACACACCGAAGAAAACAGTCGTAAAAATTAACAATTTAGTTTGTTGAGAAAGCATTGCCATCATGATTCAATAGTTATATTTGCAAATCTACAACTTAATTTTTTTTTGAATATTGCTGCCCTATTTAGAATGTGTACAAATTACCTTTCTATTTTAAGTTAATATTTTCAAAATCGAGTTGAAGTAGTATTTTTGCCCTCAACATTACAAACATCGAGCCAGCCTAAGGTTTCGTAAAGTTTTTAAAACATATTGAAATTTCATTTTCTATGAAAAATGTGATCTTGCGTTCTTTTTCCCTCTACATGCTGCTGGCAGTGTTGATGGTTTCGTTAGTTTCCCCTCAATTTGCTTCTGCTCAAGAGGGCGATCCGGTAGCCGGAAAACAACTCTTTAACTCAAATTGTGCAGCTTGTCACAGAGTCAATCAAAAATTGGTCGGACCCGCATTGGTAGGTGTTACACAAAAGCGTACCAAGGAGTGGTTGCAAAAATGGATCAGAAACAGTTCAGACCTCATCAATAGTGGAGATGCCCAGGCAAAAGCTATTTTTGAAGAGTTTAATAAGGTGCCGATGACGCCTTTTCCGTTGTTGACGGATGCCGAGATCGATAACATTTTGGCTTATGTAGAGGCACCGCCACCAGCTCCGGTGGTTGATACAGCGGTTGCATCGACAACAACTGCTCCGTCAGACGGAGGTCAAAACATCAATCAATTTGTTGTAGCAGCTTTGATAATTGTCTTGTTACTACTGGTAGTCATGCTTGTTTTGGTTCGTCAGATTCTGTCTAAAATTGCCAAGGCTAACGGCATAGAAATTACATCAACCGGCAGAAAACCTATATGGAAAGCTTTCGCCGAAAATCAATTTTTGGTTTTGGTAACCGTTATTTTCCTATTGCTGGGAAGTGCTTATTTCGCCTATGGTTATCTGATGCAAGTAGGTGTTGACCAAGGATATCAGCCGATTCAACCCATTCATTATTCACACAAAATTCACGCGGGAGCCAATCAAATTGATTGCAATTATTGCCACTCATCAGCCCGAACCAGTAAAACTTCCGGAATACCGTCCCTCAATGTATGTATGAATTGTCATAAAAGCATTTCTGAGTACAAAGGCGAAACGACTGCCGAATATTCCAAAGCGTTTTATGACGGTGAAATTCAAAAACTGTACAAAGCAGTAGGTTGGGACGCTGAGGTTCAGCAATATTCAGGAGAAACGCAACCTGTAGAATGGGTTCGGGTTCATAACCTTCCCGATTTCGCCTATTTTAATCACTCACAACATGTTACAGTTGGAGGTGTGGCTTGTCAAACCTGTCACGGGCCTGTTCAAGAGATGGAAATAATGAGTCAGTTTTCTCCGCTTACCATGGGGTGGTGTATCAATTGTCACCGCCAAACGGAAGTAAAAATGGACAACAATCCATATTACGAGAAAATCCATGAAGAGCTATCCAAAAAATATGGTTTAGAAAAACCAACGGTTGCTGAAATGGGCGGGTTGGAATGTGCAAAATGTCATTATTAATAAAGTTTAAGCTTAATATAATCCTATAAAATGGCTTCAAGCAAAAAATATTGGAAAAGTGTCGAAGAATTAGACGTAAACAATCCGATTGTTGCCAAGTTGCGACAAAACGAATTTGTCGAAGAAATTCCTACGGCGGATTTTCTGGGTAATAAAACAGATTTAGAACAATCGTCAACCTCCCGAAGAGATTTCTTAAAATATCTTGGGTTTACAACGGCAGCGGCTTCATTGGCTGCCTGCGAAGGACCGATTGTCAAGTCAATACCGTATGTGGTAAAACCGGAACAAATCACCCCGGGAGTTGCTAATTATTATGCAACTTCGGTAGCGGACGGCTTTGACTTTGCCAATTTGTTGGTAAAAACCCGTGAAGGAAGACCAATTAAAATAGAAAACAATACAACGCCGGGCTCTGTCATTCCGGCCAATGCCCGAATTCAAGCTTCCGTATTGTCATTGTATGACAGTGGCAGACTCAAAGAGCCAACCAAAGACGGTCAGTCGATTGCGTGGGAAGATTTCCATTTGGATGCGGTTATAAAGTTCAGCGAATTGATGGATGAAGCGGGTGAAATTGCACTTTTGACAGGAACTTTAGCCAGTCCTTCTACGACTAAAATCATAGATGCATTCAAAGAAGCCTATGTAAATGTTCGTCACGTAGTATATGATGCAGTTTCTGAGTCGGCAGCTTTAGATGCTTTTCAGGCTGTTTACCAAAAACGCGCATTGGCTGATTACGATTTTTCTAAAGCAGACTATATAGTGTCCGTCGATGCAGATTTCTTGGGAGATTGGCAAGGAGGCGGATATGCCAAAGGTTATGCGCAAACACGCGTTCCGAAAGATGGTAAAATGTCCAAACACATACAGTTTGAATCAAACCTCACACTTTCAGGTTCTAATGCAGACCAACGTGTACCCCTAAATTCTTCTGATTTGAACCGCGTTTTGGTTAAACTTTACAGTGCCATTACCGGTGATGCAATTTCTACTGTCGAAACCAAAGCAGATGAAATCGTAAAAGAAGTAGCTGCCAATCTAAAAAAACATGGAAGTAAAGCCGTGGTTGTTTCAGGCATACAAGACAAAAACGCACAACTACTTGTTTTAGCGATTAACCAAGCTTTGCAAAGCGAGGCGTTTGATGCAGCCAATCCAAAATTGATTCGTCAGGGTAACAATGCCGAGGTAGATCAATTGATAAAAGATATGAATGCCGGAACCATCAAGGCGTTAATAATCAACAATGTGAATCCGGTTTATTCTTTGCCTAATGCGCAAGAATTTATCGATGGACTCAAAAAAGTAGATTACAGCGTTGTCTTTTCACTCCGTCCGGATGAAACCACAGCCTTGATTCAATATGTTGCGCCCTTGTCACATTACCTCGAATCATGGGGTGATGTCGAAATCAAGAAAAACCACTTTTCGCTTACACAACCGACCATCAACCCGCTTTTCAGTTCAATCACTTTTCAAGACGCTTTGCTTCAATGGGGTGGAAACGAAACGCCCTATTACGATTACCTGAATGAATTCTGGAAAACAGAAATTTTGAAAGGTCAATCTTGGAATCAGGCTCTGCACGATGGTGTTTTTGTTGCGCAAACGACAGAAGAAATTAAATCTGAATCAACGGCTTCGTCAGCTTTCGATTTTCACGCAAGTGCAAATTCGCTTTCCAAGACTTCCATCGAAGGAATGGAATTGAAATTATACACCAAAACGTCCTTGGGAGATGGCAGGCAAGCCAACAACCCTTGGTTGCAAGAAATGCCTGACCCAATTACGCGTGTGTCTTGGGACAACTATGTATCCGTTTCCGTTTCAGATGCAAAAAAATTGGGATTGGAGAATAAGCATGTTGCCAATGGTGGACTGAACGGCAGCTATGTCAAACTAACAGTCAACGGCAAGACCCTGCCAAAAGTTCCCGTGATTATCCAACCCGGACAAGCACAAGGTGTGGTCGGATTGGCTTTGGGATATGGCCGTCAAACCGGATTGAAAGAAGAATTGCAAGTTGGGGTTAATGCCTATGCGCTGTATCAAGGATTCAATAACGTACAATCAGTTACAATAGAAAAAGTTGGCGGTGAGCACGAGTTTGCTTGTTTGCAACTTCAAAACACCTTAATGGGTCGCGGTTCTATCATCAAAGAAACGACCCTTGATAAATACAACAATGAGAAACCTGAAGTTTGGAATGAAAAAGTTCAGGTTTCGGTAGATCACAAAGAAGTTCCCGCTACCTCCGTAGATCTTTGGACAGAATTTGATAGATCAGTTGGACATCATTTCAATCTGTCAATTGACTTAAATGCTTGTACCGGATGTGGTGCATGCGTCATAGCTTGTCAAGCAGAAAACAATGTGCCTGTCGTAGGCAAATCTGAAATCAGAAAAAGCCGCGATATGCATTGGTTGCGAATCGACCGCTACTATTCATCCGAAGAAACTTTCAAAGAAGACAACGAAAAACGGGAGAATTTCTCCGGTGTTTGGGAATCTAAATCTGGTTTTGGCGAGCTCGAAGTCGCTTCCGAAAACCCGCAAGTAGCATTTCAACCGGTGATGTGTCAACACTGTAACCACGCACCTTGTGAAACGGTTTGTCCGGTTGCAGCAACCTCACACGGGAAACAAGGTCAAAACCAAATGGCATACAACCGTTGTGTGGGTACGCGTTATTGCGCCAACAACTGTCCTTATAAAGTAAGAAGATTTAATTGGTTCCTCTACAGCAATAACGACGAGTTCGACTACAACATGAATGACGATTTGGGTAAAATGGTACTCAATCCGGATGTGGTGGTTCGTTCTCGCGGGGTTATGGAAAAATGTTCTTTGTGTATTCAAAAAACACAAAAAACCATTTTGGATGCCAAACGCGATGGACGTGTCATAAAGGATGGAGAGTTTCAAACGGCTTGTTCAAATGCTTGTTCAAACGGCGCATTGGTGTTTGGTGACATCAATGATAAAGAAAGTCATGTAGCTGAAATAAAAGAAAGTAATCGGGTTTATCACTTGTTGGAAGAGGTTGGAACAAAACCCAACGTATTCTATCATGTCAAAGTGAGAAACACAACAGAAGTATAATTAAGAAATCATAATCGAAACTATGTCGTCGCACTACGAAGCACCCATACGAAAACCATTAGTCCTCGGAGATAAATCATACCACGATGTTTCCGTAGATGTGGCTGCACCTGTTGAAGGCTCTGCCAACAAACAATGGTGGATTGTTTTTAGCATTGCCCTTACCGCATTTTTATACGGATTAGGCTGTATTATTTACACCATTTCTACCGGTATCGGAACTTGGGGTCTGAACAAAACCGTTGGTTGGGCTTGGGACATCACCAACTTTGTTTGGTGGGTCGGTATTGGTCATGCAGGAACACTTATCTCTGCGGTGTTGTTGTTGTTTCGCCAAAAATGGAGAATGGCTATCAATCGTTCTGCGGAAGCAATGACCATATTCTCGGTTATTCAAGCCGGACTTTTTCCAATCATTCACATGGGTCGTCCCTGGTTGGGATACTGGGTTTTGCCGATTCCAAATCAGTTTGGATCCCTGTGGGTTAACTTTAACTCTCCGCTACTTTGGGACGTGTTTGCAATTTCAACCTATCTTTCAGTATCACTCGTTTTTTGGTGGACGGGTTTACTTCCCGACTTTGCGATGATTCGGGATCGTGCTGTGAAACCTTTTCAAAAAAGGATATACAGCATCCTGAGTTTTGGTTGGAGCGGTCGTGCAAAAGATTGGCAACGTTTTGAGGAAGTTTCTTTGGTCTTGGCTGGTTTGGCTACACCACTTGTACTTTCTGTACACACCATCGTATCCTTTGACTTTGCTACATCCGTCATTCCGGGTTGGCATACCACCATTTTCCCGCCATATTTTGTTGCGGGAGCTGTTTTCTCCGGTTTTGCAATGGTAAACACGCTGCTAATTATCATGCGGAAGGTGTCTCATTTGGAAGAATACATTACCGTTCAACACATCGAATTGATGAATATCGTCATCATGATTACCGGCTCGATTGTAGGTGTAGCCTACATCACAGAGTT
>PHDQ01000102.1 GCA_002841025.1 Bacteroidetes bacterium HGW-Bacteroidetes-13
CCCATCATTTTACGAACCGCCGTATACGAGACCCGTACGTACGGTGGTGTGAGAGGCGCACTCCGTCAGTTTCTGGCGGAGCCGTCTACTCGATTATCGCTTCGGTGTTCTTTTTCGTCCGCTTGTCTGTCGGTTGTTTTGGTCGTGCGTTGGGGCAGACACACTCTTTGCCAAGCTTGGGTTTGAGCGTTGGCTGGTGCGGCTTGGCAATGTGTGTGGCTGCTGCGTTGGCTATAAACTATTTCCATATTTCTCTAACCATTTTATTGATTCCTTGTAGTCCGGATAGTATGATTTTAATAATGTCCAAAACCTATGCGTATGACTCATTACTACGGTGTGTAGCAATTCGTGGATAATGATATAGTCAATTACATAGTCTGGTGCTTTTATCAGTTTCCAATTCAGTGATATGTTTTTTTCTTTGGAACAGTTGCCCCATTTGGTTTTTGATTCCCGAATGAAAAGTTTTTTAAAGGGCAATTTCATTTTTGTAGATAAATCCTTTGTTCGCTTGGTCAGGTGTTTTTTGGCTACCCTGCGATACCATTTTTCTTGAATTTTCGGGTCTAATAAGTCCTTTTGCGAAGTAATAGTTTTGTGTTCGTGGTCAATGATTACTTTCTGAGCATAGGTGGTATCGTAAAAATAGCTGTAACGATTACCGAAAAGCAATAATTGATTTCGCTGTAATTCAACTTTCGACATTCCGTTGAAATACTTCAAATTGCTGTCAATCCATTTTGCTTTCTTTTTGAGCATTGCCGTAATGTCTTCATCTGAAAAAGCTGGCGGTGCAATGATTCGCACTCGTCCATCTTCACTTACACGAAGACGGGCGTGTTTTACTTCCTTGCGAATTAATATGTAGTTATCAGGCAACTCCATTAATTCAGCTTATAATTCTGTAAAACGGCTTTCATTATGTGCTCCATCAATTCTTCGTTGCTGTCGATTTGCAACTCTTCAAATTTCGGATTAACAGACAAAAGCAATATTTCATATTTCAAGCGGTCAAACTCTCTGGGTACTTCTTGCCAACCGTTGTAAATCTTGGCTTTGATTTTTTCGGCTGCTTCAAATGAAAATTCTCTTACCAATTCTTCATTGAATGTTTCGCCCGAAGCGTTTTTGATTATGGTATAGAACTCAAAACTGCCTTTGTCGGGGAAGCCCATTCGTGCAGGCAATGAAGCCACTTCGTCCAATTCGGTGTAAAGTGAACCCAACTGATTCAATATTTCTTCTATCGCCAAACTTTCTTCTTGCTTCTGTCTAATCAATTCATCCAAACGGTTTTGGAACTCTACATAAATGGCACTGTTTACTTCGTTCTGACGGATTACCGTTTCAATGTCTCTAATGATTTTCTCCGCTTTGTCCGAAGGTTCGAGCTTAATTTCTTTGAGCTTGTTCAGATAATCTGAATCAATGGAAATTTCAGGTAAATGCCCTTTGAAGTTGAGTAGTTTGGCACTTTCCTGAATCAGCTTCCGAGTTTTGGCAGCATAGATTTCTGCATCAAAATCCAAGCGTTTGAATTCTTCCAAGTAGATTTCGTAAATCTCATTCAGCCACAAGTATTTTGTTTTAGATTCACGAAGTGCGGGGTGTGGCGAAATAGATTCCCACAACTGAACCACTTCTCTAAACTCGTTTTCAAATTTTCCGTGGTCAATTTCTGATAGCTTCCGCACGATTGCCATTGTGCATTCGTAGCTGTCTTCCAATTCAATTTCTGCAAAGGGCTTAAAGGCTTCTTCCAACACTTTCGGGAAAGTTTTCACCAAACTTTCTACATCTTCAAATTCGCCAATGTCTTCGGGGTCGTAGTTTAAGGCTTCCTTGTAGTTCTGAAAAACACCCACATAATCCACTATTCGACCAAATTCTTTGGATAGCTTGGTTACTTTGTCGTCATAAGGTCTGTTAGTTCTTGCTACGGCTTGCAAAAGATTGTGGTCTCGCAGTGGACTATCCAAATACATTGTTTGCTCAATGGGAGCATCAAAACCTGTTAAAAGCATATTGCAGACAATGAACACTTTTAGGTTATTGCCCATTTTTTGTTCTTCTTCCGTAATCCTTCGCTTAAACTGTTTGATTAACCTTTTTCGCTCTGCATCTTCTTTGTAATGGTCTTTGTAGAGTTCGTATTTCTCGCCTTCTTCGTAATTGCCCGTTGAGAAAATGATTGCCATTTCTGAACGGTCGAAATATTTCAGCAGTTCGTTGTAATACAATACACAGGCTTCTTTGTCGCAAGCCACTATTTGGGCTTTGTAGCCTTGTGGTTCGAGCATTTCTCTAAAATCGGTGGCAATATCTTTTGCCAATGTTTCTACTCGCTCGGGGTGTTTTAAAAATACTTTCCAAGCCGAAACTCGTCTTTCCACGGCTCTTTTTTCGTCTTCGCTGAGTTCGGCTGTGATTTCTTCATAGCCTTGTTTTAGTTTTTCTTTATCGAGAAACCACTCCACTGGCCCAAAAGTGTAGCGAATGGGTTTGGTTGCTCCGTCATCAATAGCATCTTGAATGCTGTAACGGTCTAAATAGTATTCGTGCTTTCCTTTTTCTTGGTCAACAATTCCAAATTCTTGGTGTGTTTTTGGTATGGGTGTTCCTGTAAATGCAAAGCGTTTGGCATTGGGCAAAACGGCTTGTAATTCCATTTGATAATTACCGTATTGTGTTCTATGTGCTTCATCAATCAGCACAATCACATTAGCCCGCAAATCTTGGCGGTCGCCCAATTCGTCAAATTTCTGAACGGTGGTAATGAACACGCCCGAAGGTGCTGTTTTGATAATGTGTTTTAGGTCGCCAATGTTATTAACGGCTCTAGCGTTGGGAAATTCGCAGTCGTCAAATGTGCCGCCTATTTGCTCTCGTAAATCTTTACGGTCAACTACTATGTAAATGGTGGGGTCTTTCAGTTCCTTGCTTTGTCGCAATTTGTAAGCGGTGTAAAGCATTGTCAAACTCTTGCCCGAACCTTGGGTGTGCCAAATAACGCCTTGGTTTAAATCGCTGTTGATTACTCGGTCGGCAATTTTGTTGGCGGCTCTCAACTGTTGGTAACGGGCTACTTTTTTAATGATTTTGCCTTCTGCTCGTTCAAAAACAATGAAGTGCTGCAATATGTCTAACACTCGGGCAGGTTGCAACAAGCCAATGATACCGAGTTTCATTCGCTCTAACACTTCGCCATTGGGCAAACGGGCTACATCAAAATTCCAAAGTCCGTCTTTTTTGTCTTGAAAGGTGGGGCAAAGGTCGTTGGTGGGTTCTAAAATGGGGTTGGGCTGGCTTACGTCCAAAATGGTGTCTTTCCACTCGTTGAAATAAGACGAAGAAGCTCCCGGAATGCCGTATTTGGTGATTCTGCCATTGCAAGCCACACCAAAGCAATGACACATAAAGAGTTTATCAGCTCGCTGGTCGTAGGTAGAAAACTGGCGAACGCCTTCCATCCAATTAGTCCCTTTGCGGGCTCGCTGTTTGGCTTCTATGGGAACTAAGGGAATGCCATTGACCAAGAGCACAATATCGGTTTTTACCATTTTGTAGCCCTGCACCCAATATTGGTTAGTAACGATAAAATCGTTTTCCCAAAGGTTTTCAAAGTCAATGAAATGTACATCAATGTCTTTGTCTTTTACGGCAAGGGTAACGCCCGAAACCAATTTGTCTAAAAAGGCTTCGTTGCCGAGAATGGGAACAGGATTGTTTAGGTTTTGCAACAACAATTCTACGGCACGCTGGGCAATGGTTTCGCTAATGCCGTTTATGGCAGCCGTTTTTTCTATGAGTATTTGCTCAATAACGGGCTTGGAAAATGGGCGTTCATACACCCTTAAATCTTCGTGGCTTTTAAACGTCCAACCCATTTTACTCAACCATTCGGTTACGGGTTTTTCTACTCCGTTGAGTTCTGATAAATTTCCCATTCTATTGTGCTGTTACTGTTTTATTAACTTCTTCCACCGCTTCTTCAAACTTTCCGATAAACTCCTGCGGCAACCTTACCTTGCCCGTAAGCAAGTTTTGCATCAAGGATTTTTTTAAGCGTTGAAGCGTTTGGATTTTGGTTTGTTTTGCCACAAATTCTTCATCAGTTGATTTAATTTTTAGTACAATTTCTTCTTGCTCAACTTTTAAAGTTGGTCGTAGTAGTTTGTATTTTTCAAATCCACTTTTGTTGATTTGGGGCGTGGCATTAATTCCTGCTATTTCTTTGAAATGGGGTTTTCTGTATTCCATCATATAGTAAAAGAATTCACCTGAATTATTATCATTTGCGATAAGAGTATTTATTTGCTGATTCGTGCAGGATTCAATTTTAGTGATTCCAATTTTCCCAATTGTTGAACCTATACAAACCACACAAACTGAATTGGCAGGTATTTTAAAACTGTATCCAATACCTTTTGCGGTTACATATCTTTCAGATACTGAAATATATTTTGAAACACCTAAATCACCTGGGGTAATGAATGGAAAGCGATTTTCATTTTCTGTTTCTGAAAATACATTTGGTTCAGCGGTTGGTGGCGTTTTCCCTGTTTGCACAAAACCGTAATCTTTTACTCTTGCGACTTCCCAGCCCTTCGGCACTTTGCCAAACTTTTCATCTTCATAAAATTCAACTTCGCTTCGCCACGAGCCATCGGGTTTTAGTTTGCCGGTGAGCAGGTTTTGCATCAGGGCTTTTTTGAGTTTATAGGCTGCCTTAATGCTATTTTGGGTGGCGGCTATGGCTTCATCTACTTTAGTAAGTAGCGTGGCTATGGCGGTTTGTTCGGCTGGGTTTTCGGGGTATTCAAATTCTAAGCTCTTAAAATCACTTTTTGAAAGTGTATAGCGAGTTGTTCCTGTTGCTCTTGTTATAAAGTGCTTTTCACATTCAAATGAGTTTAAGGCATAAACCAAGAAATGTGGATTAAATTTATTTGGTTCATCAGGTCTGAACCTTACCAAATGATAACTATAAACTGTATTTGGCAATTCTTCAATAACAATTCCTGCGTGACCTATATCTGTTGGTTTTTCAGAAGAAGGTGTAAAAAGAATATCACCAACTTCTAAATTAGCATTCCTAATTTCAGAATCTTTTGCAGTAACTATTTGGAAGTCTATTTCATTTGAAATTTTCTGATTTCTATAAACGTCCATATAGTTCAAAAGGCGAACTTCCTTTTGATTCGCTTCTGATAGCTTGTTTACTCCTGCACTGCGAAGCCAACCTAAATCTTTCAATTTTGTCTTTTTCCAAGCCATCTTAATTCAACACCTTTAAAAGTTCATCAATCGTATTATCCAAAACGGTTTCTTGGTTGAGCGTGGTTTTAAACTCGGTAATGGCTTGTTTTAGGTCAATTTCTTCTTCGGGTTCAAAGGTGTCCACATAGCGGGGTATGTTCAGGTTAAACTCGTTTTCTTCCAACTCTTCCATATCGGCAATGGCAAAGTAGCGTTTGCGTAGCTCAGGGTCTTGAAGCATTTTAATGAGTTCCTGCTCTACGGCATCTATGGCTTGGCGTTCTTTTTCGGCTTGCTCGTGGGCAGCCGTAATTTTGTTGTCTTTTTCGTTGGTGAGTTTGTCCAAAGCATTTTGGGCAGTTACTACGGCTTTCAAATGCGTTTTGGTGGGTTTCTTGCCTTCGGCTTCTTTATCGGCAATTACTTTTTGGGCATTTGCCAATTTTTCGCTTTGCTTCTCAATGTCTTCGGCATAGTACTCTTCAATTTCCAAAAGTTTAAAATCAAGGTCTTCTTGTATCAGGTTTTTTAGTCGTGGTTTTTCAGAGCCTATCCACTTTTTGGCAGCTTCCAAATCGCCCCAACTTTCTAAAATGGTAGAAATACGCAGTATGTCGTGTGGCAAAAGCACATTCATATTGGCTTCTTCCTTGTACCAACCTTCTTTGGCGGCATACACCATCAGCACTTTGTCTTTGCGTTCTGTCGGTTTGTTTTTGTTGATAAAGAGAATCGCCCCTGGAATGGTGGTGCCGTAAAACAAATTGCCCGGCAATACCACTATGGCATCAATGATATTGTGCATTTCGGTAAACTCGCCATTGTGGTCCACCTTGCCTTGCAAAAATCCCCTACGGATAAGGTACTCGTCATCTGCCTTGCGGTTTTGTCCGTCTTCTTCTTCGGTTTTTTCGGGTTGCCCACGAAACAAAACGCCTTGCGGACAAACCACACCTGCTTTGCCATCATCTTTAATGGAAGCAATAATGTGCTGCAAAAAGGCAAAATCTCCGTTGGAATAAGGCGGTGTGCCATACACCAAACGCTCGTAGGGGTCAGAATAGCCTTCTTTGGGATATTCCAATTGCGGTGAGCCGTCTTTTTTGTTTATGGTTTTGCCTTTGCTGTCTTTTTTGGGTGAGCCTGTTTTGGTCCAATTCTCTTGCGAGAACGGGAAATTAGCCATACATAAGTCGAATTGTTTAATTGCCAATTCGTCATCATCTTCGGTAAATTTTGGGTCGAGTAGCGTATCGCCTTTTTCAATGCGGGCATCCAATCCGTGCAAAATCATATTGATATTGGCAATCGCCCACGTGTTCCAAACATCTTCCTGCCCAAAAATGCGAATGGCTTTGGCGTTGTTGTAGTTGGCTTTGCAGTATTTGGCGGCATTAATCAAGAAACCACCCGAGCCGCAAGTGGGGTCATAAACGGTAGTGTTCTTTTGTGGTTTGAGATAGCGAACAATCACATCCACCACTTCCTGCGGTGTATAGAACTGTCCTGCCGTAGTGCCGCCTTTGTTTTCATCAGCAAAACGCTTGATTAGGTATTCGTAAGCATCACCCAATACATCTACCGAAGCATTTTTGTTGCTCAAGTCCACGGCATCCAAGTAACTTACCAAAGCAGTTAGCACTTGCGGACTTAATTTTTTACTTCCTGAACCGTCAGGTGCAGGTTCGTTCCAACGGACGGTGTTGATTACGCCTTTGAGAACGGCTTTGCCGTTTCTGTCCACATTGGCGTCAGCAATTTCGTTTACGGCTTTGTTGAGTTTTTCATTTTTCTTGTCGGGCGAAGCATCACGCACATCTTTCCAAAAACAGCCTTCGGGTATTTTGAAGTCGTGTTTTTCACGCATAATTATTTCTAACTCCCGTTCGCTGGGTTGTCTGCCTTCACGTTTTACAAATTCTTTGATTTCGTTATCGGTTTCCCATTCGTAATTGTCGGAAAGTCTTTTGAAAAAGAGTAGCGAAAGTATATAGGCTTTGTAGTCTTCAACCTTGTCACGAAGAATGTCAGCCATTCCAAAAAGTGTACTTCCTAATGCTTGTTTTGTTATCATCTATTTTATTGTTCGTTTTAATTATTCAATTCATTTTCTGTTTCTGTCGAGCGTTGGCAAAAAACAGCTCTTTTGGTTTTTCAGCGTTGGCTCGTGTGTCGGCAAAAACCAAATGTGCTGTTTGTGCGGTCGGCTTTTTACACTGAGCGATAACGTTTTGCGTGTATGAGAAGTAGCGGATTAAAAAGCATTCCCCTTTCAGTTTGGTACAGAACTTTATTAAAATTACTGACCTTTGATTTAGCACTGAACCCGCTATTTCTTATACACGCTGTGTGTGCCCTGCATGAGCAGAGCTCACACTTAGTGAAGCTAGTTGAAAAAATTCAAAAATGCAAATTTG
>PHDQ01000103.1 GCA_002841025.1 Bacteroidetes bacterium HGW-Bacteroidetes-13
GTTTTTGGTATGCGGTTGTCATGGGTAATCCATGTTTAGCAGGTGAAAATTGTGGAGCTGGCATAACAGCGCATTCACTTGGCGGCATTCCGTCGTTTATGGTTAAGGTCAAAAACAATACCGACAATACTTTCCACAACAGCTTAGTCAATCTCTCAAATAACCAGTATTATATAGACAATACCAACCCTTTTTTAACCGAAACTTTTACGTTTACCAGAAACAATGTTACTTCTACTTATACGGAAAGTTTAAAATACATGCCTTGGTCTTTTGTTAGCGTTGATTTAAGTTCACTCATGGGGAAACAAATTACTGTATATTTCATCACTTATGATTGCACGGCAGCAGGTCACTATGCCTATGCCTATTTAGATGATTTTTGTACTTCTGCAACCAGTGATAATCCATCCGGATCCGTTGAAATTGACATGGATAAAACCGATGATTGTGGCGAAGGGAAAATATGCGTAAATTATTCATTGCCAATTTTGCCTGACGGCAGTGTAGGCAACACCAACCTGTTTTTAGACATTTATCAAAACGGCAATTTGGTATCTACACTCAACAGTGGCACGTTAAACTCCGGAACTTCCTACTGTTTTAACATCACTTCTAACTTGTTGAATACACTCAGCGGTACTTTCTTTGATTATGTGGTTCGGGCAGACTTCAGTATAAACAATATTTCTCTGCCTTCTCAAACCTTAGGCACTACAGGTTTAGGGCAAAACAGCACCCAAAATGACGATTATAAAATTCAATGTACAACCACGCCACCACCACTTTGCTGCAACATTCCAGGTGATTTGAGTGTTGAGCTTATCAAAAATAACAACCCGCGTTTTGGTGGTGAATCTCTTTCTCTGCAAATAAGCGGTATCAGCACACCTATCCAAAATATTGAAGTGAGCATGGTGGACTATCATGTTACCTACGCAAATGATTTGTGCAAACCTGCCAATATGGGCATTTTTGGCAATATATCTTCTCCAAACAATACGGTTGCCGGCTTGGTTTTGACGGACAACGGCACGCAATCTATTTCTTGGAATCCGGGAGCGCCGGGTGTTTTCAATGGCAATATCAAACTCAACATCACCAAACCCAATATATTAAATTTACCCTGCTGTAACGGTAAAATGGATTTCTGCCTAAAGGTGAAAATTACCGATGTCAACTGCAATGTTTGCGAAAAGATTGTTTGTGGAAGTTTGGATTTATTGACAAAAACAATCATTCAACTACCTGCGGATGACATTAAAATTAAAAACTAACTTAAATTCAATTGATATGAAAATTAATTTTAAAAAAACATTTTTCCTACTGACATTTTCAATGTTTTTCATTAGTTGTAACAACAGCAATGGTAGTACATGTGACCCGACAAATACCGATTTTCAGCAATTGATTGCCAACGCAGTCGCCAGCAATCCTGTCGGTACTTACCTCGATGATGTCTGGATGGATTTGGATACGCATCAGTACAATTTCAGCGTAACTTCAGCAGAAAGTATCTGCGGATTCGGCTATCAAAGTCAAGGCGGTTTTACGGGTCAATACGGTATTGAAATCCGAGATATCACCAACAGCAATGTGCTCTATTCAAATCAACACAGTTTTTCTGCAACAGCGACCGATTATGTGCAATTGCCCAATCCGATTCAGCTTACGGTTGGGATTGAATACGCTATTCTCCGGACAGTGCTTAACCGTCAAGATTTGGACGACCAACTCGGGCGAGGTTTGAGAAGGCAAAATGGTCAATCCATCCCCTATCCCTTATCGCAAGGAAATTTGACCATATTAAGTTCTACTTTTTTTGGAAGTGGTGGACCGGTAAACAACATTGTGGTACCTTACATAGATTTGGTTTTTGAACAATAAGGGGTTTGCAAAAAATAAATTACTTTTAAAGTGGCTTAACGCCACTTTTTTCTATGCAACAATTATTTAAAATACTTATCGGCACTTGGGCAATGCTTTGTCTGACCGCTTTGCAAGCGCAGCCCTTCCGTCACTTCGGGATTAAGGAAGGTTTGCCAACCAATACTGTGTACAGGGTAACGCAAGACAGCGATGGCTTTATTTGGATTTGCCACAACAAAGGGATTAGCCGGTTTAACGGGAGTGAATTTATTCATTTTACCACTGCCGAAGGCTTGCCCTCCAATGATATTTGGCTCATCGATATAGATAAACAAAACAGGGTTTGGTTTTTTACCAAGGCAAATCGGCTCGGTTATATTTATAAAGATAAAATATTCACCTTCGGCAATGAAGACAAACTGCCTTTTTATCCGCAGAATATTTATAAAACTAGTTCGGGATTAGGTTTTTACTCATTGCAGCCGGGCGAATCCGCATATTATTATTTTGACAAAGACAAGTGGAAAGCTTTAGAGTCCAATGTTAAAAACCTCAGCGTAGTAGATATCAAAAGAAAATATTTCCTGATTAACAAATTAAACTCCATACAGATAACTGACAGCATTGGCAGGAATATGTTGTCAATTCCATCGGATGTACCCTTTACAAACCCCTATCTAAATCAAATAAATGACAGCCTGTTTGTGGTTTTTTCAACCCATAAAACATTTTATATAAACACCCGAAAGTGGACGTACAAGAGTTTTTATTTTGAATCTCCTATTGAAATAGGTCGATTGACATCAAACGAGACACAAATTCAAATTTCGGGTAAAGGGCAACTTATGGTATTCGATTTAGCGTTTAATCTCATCAATCTCTTCCGTACAAATCCATCTGTAAACGAGACTTTCAATTTTATGGATAAGGATGGTAATCTTTGGTCGGCTTCCGTCAATGACGGTTTGTATTACTTCCCTACCAATCTTTGGAACACGCGTGTTTATTTTGAAGGTAAAAAGATCAAAAAAGTAATTCTTTTTAACGAAAGTTTGTTTGTTTATCCTGAGGAAAAAGGCCTGTTGCAAAAATCAGCTACTTCCATGGTGTTTAACGAAGTACTTCCGCCCCTCGAATCCAGTGACATCAGACTAATCGATGAAGGCAAAACCCTGATAGATATTTTTGGGAAGCGTATGTGGATTTTTGATAAAACCGCATCGAAAAAACTGAAACAAATTGATGCAGGAATATTTATAAAAAGCCTGACACGTTATAAGAAGCAATGGTTTGGTGTGGGACAAGCAAACTTTAAGCTCACAGATGACTTAAACAAGATACAGAATTATTTTCCCTATGATGCTGCTGACCAAATTGAAGCCAACGCAACCCACTTGTATATGGGCGGTATCAATGGATTGAAAATTTTTATTGGCCAATCCTTTGACCGTTTAAATACCAAAGACAGTCTATCGACCAAAAATATTACCCTACTGCATTATCAAGATGCTGAATTGATGTGGATTGGCACCGAAAAAAACGGTTTGTTTCTAACCAATGGTCAAGCATCCAAACTTGTTTTAGACACAAAGGGTAAAAAAATAACATCTCTCTTCAGAGAAAACGAGCAAAGTCTTTGGGTGATTGCTGACGATGATTTGTACTATTTAAGAAGTTATGATTTTTGGCAAAAAGAGGTAGGTCAAATCGACCTCATCAGCAGTCCCCATCCGTTGACGGGAGAAGTTGTCAATTCGGTAGCCGTTTTGAAAGACAGCTTGTATTTGGGCACAAACAACGGACTATTTGTTTTGCCTAAAAATGATGTATTCCTTAAACCATCTCCAAAATTCTACATAGATGCAGTAGCTTATAATCAGCAATCCATTTTTTCCGATACCGTCATTCCATATCAAAAAAACGGGATGCTTACTGCCCGATTGAAAATATTGGATTTTAACCCAACCGGTCAACCCGATTACCAATATCGATTGACACCCTTTGGTGATAATTGGCAAAGTATAGAAAATGGGCAATTGGCAATTACCGGGCTCGAACCAGCTCTGTACACTTTGGATTTACGCACCGCCAACTTGCCCGAGCAGACTCAGACTTTTACCTTTTACATAAAACCCTTATGGTGGCAAACCACCTTATCTAAAGTGATTGGATTACTATTGCTTTTACTGCTCACCTCATTCTGGGTGGGTATTTGGGTGAAAAAAACTTTAGACTCCAAAAACAAAAAACTCGAAAGTTTACGACAGCAAACCGAGCACGAATTGCACGCCCTGCGATCGCAAATGAATCCGCATTTTATATTTAATTCCCTTAACGCTATTCAGTATTATTTAAACGAAAAAGGACCGGAACTATCTGAAAAATATCTGATTGATTTCTCACAACTCATCCGAATGATTTTTGAATATTCGAGTAAAAAAAACATCAGCTTGGCTGAAGAGATAAAACTGCTGAAATCCTACCTCGAATTAGAAAAAATGCGTTTTGGCGATAAACTCACCTATGTGATTGATGTAGATGAAAAAATTCCCCTTGATCAGTGGGAAATTCCAAGTTTGCTAATACAGCCTTTGATTGAGAACGCGGTCAATCACGGTATATTTCACAGTCCAAAAATCGGGTTAATCGAATTGCGATTCTTGCAAACTTCTCCAAAAAGCCTCGAGATTATCATTCAGGACAACGGCGTGGGAATGTCACAATCAAAATCTATTTATGAAAACTCAGTACACAAAACGCCCTCGAAATCTACAGATATTATGAAAAACCGTATGGCATTGATTAACCAAACCGGACGGTTTCAAATAGATTGTAAATGGGAGGATGTAGGAGGTGAAAATCAATCCGGAACCCGGGTTGTTTTGACCATCAAATATCCGAATTTAGTTCAAAAAAGTAATGCAAACACCTAAAGTCATACAGATGCAAAAAAACATCACTGCCGTTTTGATCGACGATGAATTTTCGGCTTTGGAAATATTGAAAATCAAGCTCAACAAATGGTTTCCAAACATAAAGATAACGGGTAAATTTCAAAACCCGAAAGCCGCTTTAGAACAACTGCAGAATCTCAATCCGGAACTGCTGTTCATAGACATCACTATGCCCCATATGAGCGGTTTTGATCTGCTTTCGGAGTTGAATTTGCCCGATACCGAAATTATTTTTGTCACCGCCCACAACGACTATGCCTTAGATGCCATCAGGCATTGTGCCATTGGCTATGTGGTCAAACCCATAGAAAACGAAATGTTTAAGGAAGCGGTACAAAATGCCCTATCCAATTTGCAAAAGAAAACTTCCTTGCAAAAAAACCTCGAACTCATGCAGTACCTGCAAGCTAAAAACAATCTGCGCTTGGTGGTACCCACCCAAAAAGGATTGAGTATTTTAAAAACCGAAGAAATTGTGAGATTAGAAGGAATGGACGGCTACACCAAAATTTGCTTGTCAGACAAAAATTGTATCGTGAGTTCTTACAATATCGGAAAATTTAAAGGGTTGATTTCTCAGGAGCAGTTTATCCAATTGCACAAGTCGCATATCGTAAACATCGGGTTTTTAAAATCTATTCAAAACGACGGTTATGCAGAACTTAAAACAGGAGAGTTCGTACCTTATAGCAAAAGCAAGAAAAATGAAATTCTCAGCCGGTTATAAAAGCTATTCGCTCAGTTGATTTCGAGTAATGTTGTCGAATAAATCTCTCCGACCCTTTTTACAATAAAAAGATACCCGTATTGTTTTTCGTCAATTTCTTCGTATTTGTCATAACCCAAAAACCAATTGACAAATTTCGGCGTTGAATTGCTGTGCCCGACAATCAACACTGTCTGACCTTGGGTTTCTTTGATGAATTTTGCGTAGTCTAAATTTTTGTGATCGTAAATGATCAGCGGTAATTTTTCACTTTCGGCAATCGGTGTTGCTGTTTTTCGGGTTCGGACAAAATCAGTTGAATAGACCGCATCAAAATCGATATGCGACAGCATTTTTTGCCATTTTACGGAACGTGCAATCCCCGCTTCCGTTAAATCCGGATTTGGGTTTTTGGGGTCTGACAAATCTTTTTCCGCATGACGAATCAAATAATAAGTGGTGGTTTCGGTCGATGTATTTTGCCCACAAGCCGCGTTCAAAAAAACAAGCAATAACAAAGTGATTCTTTTCATTTATATAAGTTTTTAATTAAAAATTCAGTGTATTTCATCTGTTGACACCTAAATTCAACAAAAACCAGAAACGTGAAACCAGAAACCAGAAACGTGAAACCTCCTTCATACACTGGCCGGCAGGAATACTTAAATCAACGCCAAAGCAATCCGCACCATTTGCTCAAAGCTCGACTCCCGATCGGCTGTATTGGTTTTTTCCCCACTCACCAACGAATCGGATATGGTGAGTATGGAAAGTGCATTGACTTTGTATTTCGCTGCCAAGGTGTAGAGTGCCGCCGATTCCATCTCGACGCACAACACCCCAAAATCAGCCCATTTCTGATAACTCTCAAAATGATCTTCATAGAACAAATCTGAGGTCAATACATTCCCGGCTTTTAAAGGAATATTATTCTTTTTGGCAGCTTCTACCGCTTTGATAAACAATTCAAAACTTGCGGTTGGTGCAAAATCAGCGCCGTTAAAACGCAAGCGATTGATTCCGGAAGTGGTCGATGCGGACATGGCCAATACGACATCACGTATGTTGACATCCTTGTGGTAAGAACCTGCTGTTCCTACCCGAATCAAATTTTTTACTTGATATCCTTTGATTAATTCATCTGCATAAATGGATATAGATGGCACGCCCATTCCTGTTCCCTGAACGGAAACACGTTTTCCTTGGAAAGTGCCGGTAAATCCTAACATGTTCCGAACTTTATTGTAACAAACCACATTCGCTAAAAAAGTTTCGGCTATCCATTTTGCCCGCAACGGATCGCCGGGCAACAATACAGTCTCGGCAATTTCACCCGATTTTGCTTCTATGTGTAAACTCATCTGTTATGCTATATTTTATAAAAACCAAACTTACACAATATATTTATTAAAAACAGCAACATCTCGTTTCAAAATATTTTAAATTTGCGTTAAACCTAATCCAAAAACATCATGCATCAGATTCAAAAAGTAAGTGCAGTCGAAGCAAAAAAAATGATTTTAAAAGCCTTTGAAGAAGCTGAAAAAATCTCTAAACACATTGCAGTTGCCGTAACCGGTCCAGAAGGAGAACTCATTGCTTTTTTGCGAATGGATGGCGCAAATGCTGCCTCTGCAAACATTTCTCAAAACAAGGCCTACACGGCAGCTCGCGATCGGTGCAGCACCAAATCGCTGGGCAAAAAAGCACGAGAAAATCAATATCCGCTCGGCAATTGGGGCGATTTGCGCATCACTGGTTTTGGCGGCGGACTGCCGATTGTTCAAAATGGCCAAGTTATTGGTGGCATCGGTGTCAGTGGATTGTCTGAAGAAGAGGATGAAAGAATCGGTGGAGAGGCTATTCAGTCGGTTTACGGGAAATAATTTAACAAAAATTTTGACTCTATAAAATAAAAAACAGCCGTTATTTCAATAAAACGATTAAATTTGCACTCGAATTAATTTAGGGGATGTAGCTCAGCTGGCTAGAGCGCTTGCATGGCATGCAAGAGGTCGTGGGTTCGACTCCCATCTTCTCCACCAAAACAGGTCGTGGATTCCTCCGATGTTTCGGAGCCATCTTCTCCACAAAAAAAGGCCGTGGATTCCTCCGATGTTTCGGAGAGC
>PHDQ01000104.1 GCA_002841025.1 Bacteroidetes bacterium HGW-Bacteroidetes-13
TGTTGGATGATGTCTATCAGCGGTGAATTTTTAAACCAACTCAGGGTCAACGATCGGTAAGCTTTGTCGTTGGATGCCAATTCTTTGATGACTTCGGTTTCGGTTTTCGCATGAGATAACATATCGACGAAATTATAAACCAAGACGGATAAATCAAACTCTTTTTGTTCCGCAAATTTTTCCGCAAATTTTTTGGCGAAATACAGATTGGTCACCTTGGTGTAATGATGTTTGATGTTGAGTCCCAATCGCTTGATTTGGTGCGTGAGCAATTCGTTTTCAAATAAATTTTTCCCACCTTCTTCCACATCGTTTTTCCAATATTGCGGGTACAACTTTTCTATTTCCGAGGGCATCAATCCGGCAAATATGGCGTTTCTGGCATATTGCGTTGCCGTGGGAAGTATGCTGAAGAATGTTTTTTCTTCATTTTTTTTATAATAGGGCGCAATAGTCGATTCGATGACTTTCCACTGATCATAACGCAAATTGTCTATCACGACCATCAAAATAGGTTTGCCTTTCTTGATTTCAGGCAGTGTGTAATCTTTGAAAACGGTGTGCGACATCACCGGGCTGTTTTTGGGATTGTCAAACCAATTTTTATAATTTCTTTCGATGAATTTGAAAAATTGCAGATTGGCTTCGTGTTTTTGAGATTCAAGTATTTCCATCATTGAATTGTCTTCAATGTTTTCGAGTTCTATTTCCCAATAAATCAATTTTTGATAGAGCACACTCCATTCTTCAAACGTATTGACCGAAGCCAATTCGACGGCGATATTTCTGAACTCCTGCCGATAATTGGAAGCTGTTTTTTCAGAAACCAATCGGGTGTGGTGCAAGTTCTTTTTTAAAGTCAGTAAAATCTGATTTGGATTGACAGGTTTGATAAGATAATCAGCTATTTTTGAGCCAATTGCATCGTCCATGATGAGTTCTTCCTCACTTTTGGTAATCATCACCACCGGTATCAAATTCTTGATTTCTTTGATTTCGGCCAGCGTTTCCAAACCCGATAAACCGGGCATGTTTTCATCCAAAAAAACAATGTCAAAATCTTGTTTTTTGATCTCCTCAATAGCTTCTGCCCCGCTTTCGCAAGTACTCACCAAATATCCCCTTTGTTCGAGAAAAATGATATGAGGCTTTAGAAGGTTAACTTCATCATCCACCCATAGTATCTTAATTGGATTCATATGCTTATATTTGTTTTTAAATTGATGAACTCACTTTGAAAAAATCTGACAAACTCAAGTTATTTAACGACCCAATTTACGGTTTTATTTCCATACAGGATACGCTTATTTTTGAATTGATAGAACATCCTTATTTTCAAAGGTTAAGACGTATTACTCAGATGGGTCTTTCATACCTTGTTTACCCGGGTGCGCATCACACGCGATTTCATCATGCATTGGGTTGCTACTACTTGATGCAAAAAGCAATTCGGTTGCTCAGATTCAAAAATATTGAGATTACCAAGGAAGAAGAACAAGCCTTGCTGATTGCCATCTTGTTGCACGACATCGGTCACGGACCCTTTTCGCATGCCATGGAAAACAGCATCGTTGAAGGGATTCATCACGAAACGATTTCCCTCCGTTTTATGGAAAAACTCAACCGAGAATTTTCCGGAAAATTGACGCTTGCTATCCAAATTTTTAAAAAAAAACACCCCAAAACTTTTCTTTGCCAATTAGTCTCCGGTCAATTGGACATTGACCGGATGGATTATCTAAAACGCGACAGTTTCTACACGGGCGTATCGGAAGGCAACATCAATTCCGAACGAATCATTTCGATGCTTAATGTGCATGAAAACGAATTGGTTGTTGAAGAAAAAGGGATTTTTTCCGTCGAAAAATTTCTCATGGCACGAAGGTTCATGTATTGGCAAGTCTATTTGCATAAAACCAGTGTTGCCGCCGAATTGTTACTCACCAACACGCTCAAACGCGCCAAAGAATTGGTCGATAAAAAACAAGCGATTCATGCGTCAAAAGCCTTGTCTTTTTTCATTCAAAACCATGTGTCGGAAAATAATTTTGATGAAAAAACTTTGGAGGTGTTTTCTCAAATAGATGATTACGATATCGTTGCCGCCCTGAAAGATTGGCAACATCACGATGATTTCGTACTTTCAACCTTGTCACGCATGCTGTTGAATCGCAAGCTTTTTAAAATAAAAATCAAAGACCAACCCATTTCAGACAAAATTTATCAATTGCAATTGGCAAATGCCGTATCGGAATTTAAAATCTCCGAGAAAGAAGCCTCATTTTTCGTGATGCGGGGTCAAATGACGAACTTAGCCTACAACGACAAAATACAAAGCATACACATCATCAACAAGCAAAAAAAAGTTTTTGATTTAATCAACACGCCCGAAAAGCTGATTGTCAGTTTTTTAACCGAACCAGTCAATAAGTATTTTCTTTGTAATCCAAGATACCAAACTATAACAGAATTTTCCTAATTTTGCAAACATGAAATTTACAGCCGCACAAATCGCAGGAATATTAGACGGTGATGTCGAGGGGAATCCCGACGTCGAGGTTTCCAAACTTTCCCGAATCGAGGAAGGTACTGTCGGGTCACTTACTTTCCTGTCCAACCCAAAATACACGCCATTTATATATTCAACCGAAGCATCTATAACCATTGTTGACAAAAACTTTATCGCAGAAGAAACGCTCAAAACGACCTTGATAAAAGTGGATGATGCCTACAAATCTTTCTCTAAATTGTTGGAATACTACAATTTGGTCAAGATGAACAAGCAGGGGATTGAGCAACCGAGTTTCATTGATAAATCGGCAACAATCGGCAAAGATTTTTATTTGGGTGCGTTTGCTTATGTGGGCGAAAATGTGAGCATTGGCCAACGTGTGAAAATATACCCGGGCTCGTTTGTGGGTGATAATGTGCGCATTGGAGATGATGTCGTTATATTTGCGGGTGCAAAAATCTATTCGGAAACTGTAATTGGTAATTTTTGCGTCATTCATTCTGGTTCGGTTATCGGCGCAGACGGATTTGGCTTTGCCCCGAATGACAGTGGGGTTTATTCAAAAATACCGCAAACAGGAAATGTGATTTTGGAAGATTTTGTAGATATCGGTGCCAACACGACGATCGATCGGGCGACACTTGGTTCTACCGTCATCAAGAAAGGCGTAAAATTAGACAATCAAATTCAGATTGCACACAATGTCGAAATAGGAGAAAACACCGTCATCGCAGCACAAACCGGAATAGCCGGCTCGACCAAAATCGGTAGAAACTGTTTGATAGGCGGGCAGGTGGGAATCGTTGGTCATCTCAAAATCGGCAACAATGTCAAAATCCAAGCCCAATCAGGCATCACCAGAAACGTAAAAGACAACGAAATTTTGCAAGGATCTCCCGCCTTGGGATACGCAGACTACAACAAAGCATATGTACATTTTAGGAACTTCCAAAAAATTGTGGAACGCCTCAGTATATTGGAAAATAAATTGAAAGAAAAATGATTGAAACGGTATCCGTCAAGCAAAAAACCATTGCTTCAGAAATCAGCATGACCGGTGTTGGATTGCATACCGGTAAAAATGTGACACTTACATTCAAACCGGCACCCGAAAATAATGGTTTCACCTTTGTTCGAAAAGACTTGGAAGGTTGCCCGGTGATAGAAGCCGATGCTATCTATGTCAACAATACCCAACGAGGTACTAATCTCGAGAAGTTAGGTGTCAGAATTCAAACGTCTGAGCACATATTGGCAGCTTTGGTCGGTATGGATGTGGACAACGCCATCATCGAACTGGATGCTTCTGAGCCACCCATCATGGACGGGTCTTCTAAATTTTTTGTGGAAGCCATCGAAAAAGTTGGCGTGGTTTCACAAAATGCACTCAGGGAAGAGTATGTCGTCACGGATGTTATATCTTTTACAGACGAAGAAACCGGAAGTGAAATTATTTTGATGCCGGCAGATGAATACCAGATTACCACCATGGTCGATTTTGGCACCAAAGTGCTGGGAACGCAAAATGCTACTTTGAAGCACCTCAGAGATTTTAAAGAAGAAATATCCTGTGCGCGGACATTCAGTTTTCTCCACGAGTTGGAAATGTTGCTCGATAACGGACTTATCAAAGGAGGCGATCTCAACAATGCCATCATCTATGTTGACAAACCCCTTTCTAAGGAAATTTTAGACAAACTAAAAGGTGTTTTCAAAAAGGATAACTTGGCCATCAAACCCAACGGTATCTTGGACAATTTGACTTTGCATTATCCCAATGAAGCTGCGCGTCACAAGCTTTTGGACGTGATTGGTGATTTGGCACTCGTCGGCACTCGAATAAGAGGAAAAGTCATCGCGAACAAACCGGGTCACTACGTCAATACCCAATTTGCCAAAAAACTTTCCAAAATTATAAAAAACGAAAAGCGAAACTACGTCCCAAAATTCGATTTGAATCAACCTCCATTGATGGACATCAATCAAATTATGAAGATTTTGCCTCATCGACCCCCGTTTTTGTTGGTGGACAGAATCATCGAGATGTCTGACAAACACGTGGTGGGTATGAAAAATGTGACCATGAACGAGTCGTATTTTATCGGGCATTTTCCCGAAGCACCCGTGATGCCCGGTGTCCTTCAAATCGAAGCCATGGCACAATCCGGAGGAATCTTGGTCTTGAGCACCGTTCCCGATCCGGAAAACTACCTGACCTTGTTTATGAAAATGGACAATGTAAAGTTCAAACACCCCGTTTTGCCGGGTGATACACTCATTTTTAGCCTAAGTCTAATTTCGCCCATCAGACGCGGTATTTGCCACATGCAAGGCTATGCTTATGCCAACGGGAAACTCACTTGTGAAGCCGAACTGATGGCGCAAATTGTCAAAAAATCCAAACCACTTGTATGAACCAACCTTTAGCTTATGTTCACCCGGGCGCAAAAATCGCCAAAAATGTTGTGATTGAGCCTTTTACAACCATTCACAACAATGTCGTCATAGGCGAAGGCACGTGGATTGGCTCTAATGTCACCATCATGGAAGGAGCGAGAATCGGCAAAAACTGCCAAATTTTTCCGGGAGCCGTTATCTCAGCCATTCCACAAGATTTAAAATTTAACGACGAAGAAACTACCGTTGAGATTGGCGATAACACCATCATCAGAGAATTTGTAACCATTAACAGAGGAACCGTCGATCGAATGCGGACGGTTATCGGCAAAAATTGTTTGTTGATGGCTTACACCCACGTTGCACATGACTGCATCGTCGGCGATCACTGTATTTTTTCAAACAACAGCACCTTGGCCGGACACGTCACGGTTGGCGAATACGTTATTTTAGCAGGAATGACAGCCGTTCACCAGTTTTGCCAAATCGGAAGCCATGCTTTTGTAACAGGAGGTACGCTGGTCAGAAAAGATGTCCCACCCTTTGTCAAAGGCGCTCGTGAACCCATGTCGTATGTCGGCATCAACTCCATCGGGCTGAGAAGGCGCGGTTTTTCCAGCGAAAAAATACACGAAATACAACAGATATACCGGCTTTTATACCAACGCAATCACAACAACTCCCAAGCTGTTGAAATTATCGAGGCAGAAATGGAAGCCACACCCGAAAGAGATGAAATCCTGCAATTCATCCGAAATTCAAAAAGAGGAATTATGAAAGGTTATTTAAGAAACAGTAATAGAGATTAATACAATGGCAAGTACATCAGATATCAGAAACGGATTGTGTATAAAATACAACCACGACATTTACAAGATCATCGAATTTCTTCACGTCAAACCCGGTAAAGGACCTGCTTTTGTCCGAACCAAACTCAAAAGTTTGACCAACGGCAAGGTATTGGACAACACTTTTTCTGCCGGACATAAAATTGATGAAGTGCGCGTGGAAACACACAAATACCAATTTTTATATGCCGAAGGAGATTTGTTTCACTTTATGCATGTGGAAGATTTCAACCAAATATCGCTCGACAAAAACATTCTGGATGCCCCCGATTTGCTTAAAGAAGGCGAAAACGTGATGGTGATTACCAACACAGAAACCGGACTGCCGCTATCTGTAGATATGCCGGCAAGTGTGGTACTCGAAGTGACTTATACCGAACCGGGCGTAAAAGGCAACACCGCCACCAACGCGACCAAACCTGCCAAAGTAGAAACGGGAGCCGAAATCAACGTGCCTTTGTTCATCAACGAAGGCGACAAAATAAAAATTGATACCGCCAAAGGTGTTTATTTAGAACGTGTAAAAGAATAGGCGACTGATTTTAGGAGTGTCAAAATGAAAACTAAATATTATAGTTTTCATAAATTGTAAATCAAGTTCTTTTATTTTTTTAAATTTGAGATAAGTGGATGAAAAAAATCTTTACGCAATTGCGGGTTGTAACGGAGCTGGTAAAACAACTGCTTCTTTCACAATATTGCCCGAAATATTGAATTGTAAAGAGTTTGTAAATGCAGATGAAATTGCAAAAGGATTGTCGCCCTTTCAACCGGAAGAAGTTTCCTTTGAGGCTGGGAGGATTATGTTGAATAGAATAAACGAATTATTGAATGGCGGAGAAAATTTTGCTTTAGAACTACTCTTTCAACAAAAAGTTATAGAAATAAGATTGTTGAGGCTAAGCGAAAAGGGTACAATACCATTTTAATATTTTTTTGGCTACAATCAATAGATTTAGCAAGGGAAAGGGTAAAAGCTAGGGTGTTAGAAGGAGGACATAATATCGACACAAAAATAATAGAGAGAAGATACATCAGGGGAATTACCAACCTATTTGATATCTACTTGCCGATTTTTGATGAAGCGATGATTTTTGATAATTCTGAGGGAAAGCCTATACTGATTGCGGAAAAATTAGAGAACGGCGAGATTAATATTTCGAATAAGCGAAAATTTACTAAACTAAAACGGATTTATGAAAGCAGCTAAGAAAACCATTCACCGAAACAAAATTCTAAAAGGTTTAGACAAAGCCTATGAAAAACTGCTGGAATTTAAAAAACAGAAAAATACTGAACTGATAATTATCCGCGATAATAAAATTGTGAGAATTAAACCTGAGTAGAAAAATATTACAAAACAATCAGTCCCACCATTTTAAAATCAAATTCAATTTCTTCCAATGAAATTTCCAAAACCCCAACAGCTACAAGATATTGCCCGTTTGATAGGTGCCAGGTTTGTCGGTTCTCCGGATTTTGAAGTTTTGGGGATGAACGAAATTCACGTGGTCGAGCCCGGCGACATCGTGTTTGTCGATCACCCGAAATACTACGACAAAGCCTTGCAATCTGCCGCGACCATTGTGCTCATCAACAAAGACGTGCCATGCCCCGAAGGAAAAGCCCTGCTCATTTCAGATGATCCGTTTCGGGATTTCAACAAACTGACCCATCATTTTAAACCTTTTCAGCCAGCCAATCAGTCGATTGCCTCATCAGCTAAAATTGGAAAAAACACCCTTATCCAACCCCATGTTTTTATCGGAAACGATGTGGTTATTGGTGAAAATTGCATCATTCATCCCAACGTAACCATTTATGATGGCTGC
>PHDQ01000105.1 GCA_002841025.1 Bacteroidetes bacterium HGW-Bacteroidetes-13
GGGCTCTACTATGACGTATTGTCCAAGGTGACCGCGCATCATAAAAAAACTTTTTCCATCTTGTTGATGCAACCACCAACCGTAACCATACTCGGGACTTTCTTTGAATCGGGCAGTGGTAAACTTTGCAACCAAAGCCGAGTCAATCAATTGCTGACCGTTCCACTTCCCGTGATCTTTGTACAGTTTTCCGAATCGCGCAAAATCTCTGGCGTTGCTTGCGATGCAACAATAGGCTTTTTCGGTGCCGCCGGGTCTGTCGGTTTGCCAAAGTGCATCGTTGACTGAACCGGTAGGTTGCCAGAAATTTTCAGACAAGTAATCCGCCATTTTTTTACCCGTCGCTTTTTCGATGACCATGCCCAACAATTGGGTGTTGCCACTGAGATATTTATAGGATTTTCCGGGTTCTCCGGTGACTTTTAAGCGGAGCATCATTTCATCTAAATCATCATAAAAATAGGCTCGGGTGGTGATGGAGAACGGACTGTAATAAGATTCATCCCATTCCAAGCCCGATGCCATGGAAGACAAATCGCCCACGGTGAGTTTCGCACCCAATCCTTGGTTAAATTCAGGAAAAAAATCTGCCACTTTCTGGTCGAGACTTTTTATTTTTCCATCCATGATGGCTTTGCCAAGCAAGGTTGTGACATAACTTTTTGCCATGGAAAACGAATTGCTCTTTGAATTTTCATCATAGCCTTCGTAATAGTGTTCACTCCAAATGCTGTCGTTTTTGATGATTAAAAAAGCTACGGTTCCAAGTTCTCCGTTGATTTTCTCGAGCGCAGATGTTTGAGGTGTCTTGTTGTAATCCGCGTGTTTAGGCCAAGCTTGTGGATGATTGGATTTTTTAATGGTCAGGTTGTCAAAATATTTGTAGTCATCTAAAAAGGCTGTTTTATGGCCGTTCAGATAAATAGTTTGTACCGCTTTGAACAGATAATCATGGTCGGTCGCATAGAGCGTTCCAATCAATAAAACAAAGAAGATGAGGAGGAAATACAGAAATTTTTTAAGGTATCGCATAAGGGTGGTTTGAATATTCAATAAAAATAGGAAAAAAATGAATTGTTTTGAAAGAAGAACTAATTAATTTCATTTATTGTTAAATTTGACAGCTGTAAATACTTTTTCTCAACTTTATGACAAAAATCATATTTTGATCTTTTAAAGCGTCCTATTTTTGTCAAATATTCCGATTTCATGCAGTCACCACTTATACAGAAATACAACGTTCCCGGGCCTCGATACACAAGCTATCCTACTGTTCCTTATTGGGATGAAGACTTGTTTGAAGTTAGTGATTGGCAAAAATCTGTCAAACATGTTTTTGCTGAGACCAACAGTCAATTCGGCATCAGTCTATACATTCACCTCCCTTTTTGCGAAAGTTTGTGTACTTTTTGCGGATGCAACAAACACATCACGCTCCGGCATGAAAACGAAACACCGTATTTGGATGTCATCTTAAAAGAATGGGATCTTTATCTCGATTTGTTTGATGAAAAGCCTTTGGTCAGAGAAATACATTTGGGCGGTGGCACACCTACTTTTTTTTCGCCTGAAAACCTCAAAAAGCTGATTAACGGTATTTTATCAAAATCTAAAGTGGCAAAAGGTCATGAATTTAGTTTTGAAGGTCACCCGAACAATACCACCAAAGCGCATCTGCAGGCCTTGTATGACGTAGGTTTCAGGAGGGTAAGTTTCGGTATTCAAGATTACGATCCCAAAGTACAGAAAGCCATCCACAGAATACAACCTTTTGAAAATGTCGCCAACGTCACTAATTGGGCAAGAGAAATCGGATACGAATCCGTCGGACACGATTTGATATACGGCCTGCCTTTCCAAACCTTGCGCAGCATCATAAAAACCATCAGCCTGACGGCAAAACTTCGTCCGGATCGGATTGCGTTCTACAGTTATGCACACGTGCCTTGGCTAAAAGGGAACGGTCAACGCGGTTTTGACGATCAAGACATTCCCAAAGACGACGAAAAATTAAAATTGTTTTTGGCAGGAAAATCCCTGCTTACAGGTTTGGGATATGAAGAAATCGGAATGGATCACTTCGCGCTGCCGGAAGAAAGCCTAAGCGTAGCACTCAAAAATGGCCGACTGCACAGAAATTTTATGGGCTACACAACCACCAATACCAAATTGTTGATTGGCCTCGGCGTGTCTTCCATTGGAGACAGCTGGTATGCTTTCGGGCAAAACATAAAATCGTTAAAAGACTATATGGCTGCTGTTACCGCTGGAAATTTTCCTATTCACAGAGGTCACTCGCTCACGCATGAAGATTTGGTTATTCGCAAACACATACTCAACTTGATGTGCCGGTTTGAAACTTCTTGGATCAACCGCGAAGACAGCATCGAAGAGGTAGATATCATTTTGGATCGGCTTCAAGATTTGATTGAAGACGGTTTTGTCAATTTAACCCATGGTGGAATTCAAATCACGCAGGAAGGCAGACCCTATGTTCGAAACGTTTGTATGGCTTTTGATAAAAGATTGCACAATCACAACATGGATAAACCAACTTTTTCGCAAACCATCTAGTTATCATACTTTAACCTCTCCATTTCACAGTTAAACGTTTGCGGTCGGGAAAACTTTTGTTTCTTGCCTAATCACCCCGTCTTATTTAATTTTATTATATACAAAATCAGTGACTTATACTTTGAAATCACTGATTTTTATATTAAGTATATTTTACTAATTTTAGCCACTTTAAAAAACAAACCAAAAACAATCAATAGATGGAAAGTTTATTTTACTTAATTCCCCTTTCGGGAGTAATCGGATTGGTCTTTATGTACTTTAAATCGGCTTGGGTCATCAAGCAAGATGTCGGGACCGAGAAAATGGCAAGAATAGCTCAAAACATTGCAGATGGAGCCATGTCGTTCTTGAAAGCGGAATACAAGGTGCTTTCAGTATTTATTTTGGCCGTGGCTGTTTTGCTGGTTTTCAAAGGTGAAGCCGATGCAGACTCTACTGCTTTTGTCGCTTTGTCTTTTGTGGTCGGTGCATTGATGTCTGCCTTGGCAGGTTTCATCGGTATGCGAATTGCCACCAAAGCAAATGTCAGAACAACCCAAGCGGCGCGTACTTCTTTGAACAAGGCTCTTGAAGTTGCTTTTTCGGGTGGTGCCGTGATGGGTCTGGGTGTGGTTTCTTTAGGTGTCATCGGAATCAGCGTGCTGTTGATTGTTTTCAGTAAACTTTACAACATAGATGATGCGAATGGATTGTTGGTTATCCTCAATGTAATTTCAGGATTTTCATTGGGTGCTTCCTCCATTGCGCTCTTTGCCCGTGTGGGAGGTGGTATTTACACCAAAGCAGCCGATGTGGGTGCGGATTTGGTAGGAAAAGTTGAAGCCGGTATTCCAGAAGATCATCCGTTGAATCCAGCGACTATAGCCGACAATGTTGGTGACAACGTGGGTGATGTGGCCGGGATGGGAGCTGACTTGTTTGAGTCTTTTGTGGGGTCAATCATTGCAACCATGGTTTTGGGAGCTGTGTTTTTTGGGCTACCCGAATTTAGTGAATTTAAGTTGGGTGCCATTTACTTACCTTTGGCTTTGGCTGCAGCCGGCATATTGGTTTCTATTTTCGGAACCTTTTTTGTCCGCGTAAAAGAAGGTGGAAATCCACAAACAGCATTAAACATCGGAGAGTTTTTATCTGCGGGTGTGATGATTGTTGTTTCATATTTTATGATTGATGCTTTCTTGCCCGCTTCTTGGACTTATCTGGGAAAAGAATACAGTTCGCTGGGTGTTTTCATCGCCACAATCGTTGGTTTGGTCGCCGGGTTGGGTGTTGGAAAAATCACCGAATACTACACGGGAACAGGTACAAAACCGGTTAAAGGCATTGTGGATCAATCACTAACTGGATCGGCAACCAATATCATTGCCGGTTTGAGCGTGGGTATGATGTCAACAGCCATACCAACTTTATTGATTGCTGCGGCAATTATATTATCCTACAAGTTTGCCGGACTTTACGGAATTGCCATAGCTGCCGTTGGGATGTTGGCCAACACCGGAATCCAGTTGGCAGTGGACGCTTACGGGCCGATTTCTGACAATGCAGGCGGTATTGCCGAGATGGCAGAGTTGCCAAAAGAAGTTCGCGAGCGCACCGATAAATTGGATGCCGTCGGAAATACTACTGCCGCTATCGGAAAAGGCTTTGCCATTGCTTCGGCTGCATTGACCGCCTTGGCTTTATTCTCTGCTTTTATGCAACAAGCCAAAATCGGATCTATCGATATTTCTAAATCTGATGTCATGGCCGGATTGCTTATTGGCGGCATGTTACCCTTTGTGTTTTCAGCCCTTTCGATGAGTGCAGTAGGTCGTGCAGCCATGTCGATGATTCAGGAAGTGAGAAGACAATTTGCCGAAATACCCGAACTGAAAGCCGCTTTGGGAATCATGAAAAAATACGATTCGGACTTGTCTAAAATCACCAAAGAAGATCGTGCTATTTTTGACCAAGCCGATGGATTGGCCGATTACAAAAAATGTGTGGAAATATCTACGAAGGCTTCCATCAAAGAAATGGTTTTGCCAGGCATACTAGCGGTTGCAACACCGGTCGTTTTTGGATTTTTGGGTGGTCCTGAAATGTTGGGCGGACTTTTGGCCGGCGTGACAGTCACCGGCGTACTGATGGCTATCTTCCAATCGAATGCGGGTGGTGCTTGGGACAACGCCAAAAAAATGTTTGAAGGCGGCGTCGAGATTCAAGGAAAAATGTACTACAAAGGTTCCGAACCGCACAAAGCAGCTGTGGTTGGCGACACTGTGGGCGATCCGTTTAAGGATACTTCGGGTCCGTCTTTAAATATTTTGTTGAAACTCATGTCGGTAGTAGCTTTGGTGATTGCGCCAAGCATTGCTTTGACTCCTTCAACGACAACTTCAGAAGTGCATACCATCGAAAAAAACATCCAAATCAGTCACTCTGACGTGGACAATTCAGCAACCGCCATTGTCACCATTACCACCACTGAAAACGGAAATGAAATTGTCGAAGAAAAAGTATTTGAAGGCACGCTTGCAGATGTGAAAATCCAAGCGGAAGCCTATAAAAATGCAGGTAGTGATTCTGAAGTGAAAATGGTTATAAAAACAGAAAAGAAACAATAATTTGTTGAAATAAAATCACAGAAAGCGAATGCCGAAAGGGTTCGCTTTTTTGTTTTAGATATAATAGACAAAATAATTATAGGCCTTTATATTTCAGTTTATAAAAAAGCAACCTTTGAAACTTGTTTTGCTTATGAATTGATTGAAAATGGATTAGATGTTAAATCTTAAGGTGCATTACCCGTTGTTTATAATGGAATCAAGCCCGCAGGTTAAAGATTAGATTTGATAATTGAAAATAAAATGACTATTGAGGTAACTTCCGCCGAGGGTTTAGCATAGATTCATACCTCACAGAATCTTACATATCTAAAATTGACAGATTCAAAACTTGGTCTTTTGATGAGTTTCAATTCGGTTAAGCTTATAGATGGCGTTAAAAGAGTAATAATTGGGTTTTTGTGGCTTGGGATTGAAAAAACAAAGAATGTAAGTTTAAAAATCGAAATCTTACAACACTGTGAACATTGTGTCTTTGAGGTAAAAAAGATTCACTAAATTTAACCCGGATTTAAAAAAATAGAATAATTACGCTCTTAAATCAATCAAACCATGAAACTCCGCCACTACTGTATGATATTTTTACCACTACTGTTTACATCCGCTTGCGATTCGCCAAAAACCGAAAAACCCGAAGCCCCTTTTGTTTGGGAAGGTGCCAATTTATATTTTCTACTCACCGACCGATTCAACAATGGCAATCCCGACAACGAGGTCTTTTTTGATCGCAATCGACCTACCGGAAAACTGCGCGGGTTTGAAGGCGGCGACCTTCGCGGCGTAATTCAAAAAATCGATGAAGGCTATTTTACCGATTTAGGCATCAATGCCATTTGGCTGACCCCATTGGTCGAACAAATTCACGACGCAATCGATGAAGGCACCGGCGCTACTTATGGATTTCACGGCTATTGGGCAAAGGACTGGACACGGCTCGACCCCAATTTCGGCACCGAAACTGACCTGCGCGAATTGGTCGAGAAAGCTCATGCCAAAGGCATTCGCATCGTATTAGATGGCGTAATCAACCACACCGGTCCGGTCACTGAAAAAGACCCTGTTTGGCCGGACGATTGGGTGCGCACCGACACCCAATGTACGTATGATAATTTTGAACACACTGTCAGTTGTACATTGGTTAAAAACTTACCTGATATTCTAACCGAAAGCAACGAAAATGTAGCTTTACCTGAGGTATTGGTTGCTAAATGGAAAGCTGAAGGGCGATACGAACAAGAAATGAAAGAGCTTGATGCTTTTTTCGAGCGCACAGGCTACCCGCGAGCACCGCGATTTTATATCATCAAATGGCTGACAGATTATATTTTGGATTTTGGGGTGGATGGTTACCGTGCAGACACTGTCAAGCACACCGAAGAATACGTCTGGAAGGAGTTTAGAGACCAATGTGATTATGCCTTTCAAACTTGGAAAACCAACAACCCCGATAAAGTTTTGGATGACAATCCATTCTTTACCGTAGGAGAAGTTTATGGATACAACATAGCCGGTGGGCAATGGTATGATTACGGAGACCGAAAGGTGAATTATTTTGAAAACGGTTTCAACGCATTGATTAATTTTGGAATGAAGTACGACTCCAATGAGAGCTACGAACAATTGTTTTCCAAATATTCCGAATGGCTCAACAATGCGTTAAAAGATTTCACAACAGTGAATTACCTCACCTCACATGATGACGGACAACCCTTTGACCAAGCGCGAAAACGAACCTTTGAAACCGCCACCAAATTGCTACTAACGCCCGGAATTTCTCAGGTTTACTATGGTGACGAATCTGCACGTCCATTGATTATTGAAGGAACAGAAGGCGATGCCACGCTTCGTTCGAAGATGAATTGGGATGACATTGCACGCAATCCGGAAACAAAAATATTGCTTTCACATTGGCAAAAACTCGGTGTTTTTCGTAAAAACCATCCCGCTGTGGGTGCAGGCATTCACCAAATGATTTCCGCATCGCCATATGTGTTCAGCCGGGTTTATGTGAAAAACAATTTTACGGATAAGGTCGTGGTTGGTTTAGACCTCCCTACCGGCAAAAAAACCCTTTCAGTCGGCACAATTTTCGCAGACGGTACCAAACTTCGAGATGCCTATTCCGGAGAAACCGTTGAAGTCAAAAACGGAAACATTTCGATCGATACAGCATACGAATTGGTATTGTTAGAAGAAAATGGAGTGTTTTGAAGCTTTAAGGTTTGATAAAAAATATGAAATTGACTTACCAATTGACAAAACCCCATTGCTTATTTGGCAACCTGAAGAAGGTTGATTTCCGTCTCCGAAACAGAATCTATCGATTTTCCGATA
>PHDQ01000106.1 GCA_002841025.1 Bacteroidetes bacterium HGW-Bacteroidetes-13
CTGGAAATTGCCCAAGAAGACCCCATTGGTTTTGAGGATGTAGCCACCAAATTTTTGGAACATTTTGTCTATATCGCTGAAGCCCTGAACCAACGTTCGGAAGATTGGACCGGTTCATGGGATGAAGAAGACGGCTTTTTTTACGATGTATTAGGTCTGCCCGATGGCAGGTATATCCCGCTAAAGGTTCGTTCACTTGTGGGTCTGAGTACCCTATTTGCCACCTTAGTAGTAGATAAAGAGCGGTTAGAAAACTTGCCCGATTTTAAAAGACGCTTATTCTGGTTTAAAAAATACCAGCGCAAAAATGCCAAACATTTGGTTATGGATACCTTTAATGAAGGTGGTGATATGTTACTTTCTCTGGTACCTAAAGACCGATTGGAGCGGGTGTTGAAAAGTTTGCTTTCTCAAGAAGAGTTTTTCTCACCTTATGGCATTCGAGCGGTTTCTAAAATACACGAAACACCCTATGTAGTAAACATAGAAGGTCAGGATTTCGGCTTGTCCTACGAGCCCGCAGAATCTACCACAAGCCTTTTTGGTGGAAACTCGAACTGGCGTGGGCCTATTTGGATGCCGATGAATTTTTTACTCATCCAATCGCTGAAAGAATTAGATCGATTTTACCGTGGCGAACTGCATGTTTCTTGCCCTACGGATGATGCCAATCTATGCAGATTGGGCGGTGTCGCTAGTGATATTTCAAACAACCTAATCAAAATTTTTGAACGGGATGAAAATGGCAAACGACCGGCTCATGCTTTGCACGACATCTACGAAAAAGATCCGTATTTTAAGGAATTAATACTCTTTTACGAATATTTCCATGGCGACAACGGACGTGGTGTGGGTGCCTCCCACCAAACCGGATGGACTGGTCTGGTTGCCGAACTGATTGCTTGTAAATTAAAAACCGAGAAAGTATGATCAATTTTGTGAATCCCAAATACGAATCGCTCGCCGATAAGGAATGGATTGTCACCAACGGCATTGGCGGCTATGCTTCCGGTACGCTATCGGGCGCGAATACCCGACGGTATCACGGTTTGCTGGTCGCTTCGCTAAATCCGCCCACACAAAGAGTGGTTTTGGTTGCGAAGGTGGAAGAAAGTGTCATGGTCAATGATCAAGTTTTTGAACTTTCGGCCAATCAATTTCAACAATCGATTAATCCGAACGGCTATCAATACATCACCAATTTTGACCGTTTTCCCTTCCCAAAAACGATTTATAAAGGTCCGGGATTTGCACTATCCAAAACCGTTTTTATGGTTTATGGTCAAAATACCACTGTGGTTGAATATAAAAATACAGGTGCGAAATCCATTGCCATCAAGGTAGATATCTTCTTAAATCACCGCGATTACCACAGCATTATGCGGGAAAATCAGCACACCAATTTCCATACCGAATCGCAGGAAGGTTTTCTGAAAACGTATGCCTATTTTGGTGCCAATCCACTGTTTACAAAACATGAAGGCCATTTCGTAAGCCAACCCAATTGGTATAAAAATTTCGTTTACGAAAAAGAACAAAGTCGAGGTTTAGACCCGGTTGAAGACACTTTCAAAATTGGATCTATAGAAATTAAACTGGATGCCGGGCAACGCACGCATTTTATTTTTTCTACAGAAGAAACTGCAATGGAAGCCGATGGTTTTACGTTAAAAAATTCGGAAACAGAACGATACGAATCGCTTCGGCAAACCGATGATTGTTTTTTAAACGATTTGTTGGTGTCCGGAGATCAGTTTATCGTAGAGCGAAAATCAACCGAAAGCCATTCCATCATCGCCGGTTATCACTGGTTTACCGATTGGGGACGCGACTCGATGATTGCCATGCGTGGTTTGTGCATCGACTCCGGCAAGCAAGACGTATGCAAATCCATTTTAAAAACTTTTCTAAACTATCTGGATGCGGGCATGTTGCCCAATCGTTTTCCGGATGCACCCGGGGATGAAATAGAATACAATACCATCGATGCAACATTGTGGTTGTTTGTGGTATTGTATGAATATCATCAAAAATTTAAGGATGATGAATTCATTAAAAATGCCTTTGACAAACTGACGGAAATCATCCGGTTTCACAAAACCCAAACCCGTTACAACATACACGAAACTCCGGAAGGCTTTATTTTCGGTGGGCAAGGCATTGCGCAATTGACTTGGATGGATGCGCGTATTGGCGATTTTGTGGTGACACCACGTCACGGTTGCCCTGTGGAAATTCAGGCCTTGTGGTATAATGCTTTAAAAGTCTATCAGCATTTTCAATCTCATTTGGCATTAAACAATGAATTGGTTGATGCTGTAAATGATAGTATTGGCAAGTTGGAGTCGAATTTTGTACCTTTCTTTTTTAACCAAAAAGGCTACTTGAACGATGTGGTTCTGCCCATGACTTCGGTTGATGATTCACTGCGTTGCAACCAGATTTATGCGGTGAGTTTGCCTTTTTCGATGTTAAATCACGAGCAACAAAAACAAGTACTGGATGTAGTCACCGAAAAACTATTAACCCCTTTCGGATTGCGCACACTGGAACCCCAGCACTCCGATTTTAAACCCAATTATGGTGGCGATGTTTGGTCGCGGGATTTGGCTTACCATCAAGGGACGGTTTGGCCGTTTTTAATCAGTGAATATGCAGAAGCCTACCGCAAGGTATATGGTGCAAACCCGCAGCGTAAAGCCCATCTCGAATCGTTAGTAGGTCTTCTGAAAAATCATTTTTACAATGCGGATTGCATTGGTGGTGTTTCGGAAATTTTCGATGGTTTGGAACCGCGTCAAGGCAAAGGCACCATTCAGCAAGCTTGGTCTGTTTCGGCTTTAATCCGGATTATGTACATGCTTAAAAAATCATAAATTTGGAAGCATCAAAACTTAAAAAAGTAATCGCCATCTATTTGGGCGGTTTTATGACCGGCGTGGCTTTGGTGCTTTTTCCGGCAGCAGGGAGTATCTTTACCAGTAGTGCCCATCACGGATTTTCGAGCAGTCAGTTTGGCAGTATTTTTACGCCGCAGATTATCATGGCCATCATTTCTTCCTTGATGGCTTCCAAACTGGCGGATAAGATTGGGATGAAAAAGGTTTTGCTCTACGGATTGTTTGCATTGGTGCTTTCTACGGCTTTACTCACCGCAAGTCATTGGTTAGAAGGAAGTACAATGGCAGCGTTTGCCGTAGTATTAGCGGCTACCGGATTTTTAGGTATCGGTTTTGGATTTAGTCTTACGGCGCTCAATCCTTTTGCCTATCAGTTGTTTGCGGGTAAAGAAACTTCTGCACTTACGGCACTGCATTTTTTCTTGGGAATAGGCACGGCTACTTCACCGTTGTTAATTAGTTATTTTACTGGCTTGGAAATGTGGTGGGGTGCTTCTTTGGTGACTACCCTAATCTTGCTATTTTTGTTGGTATTTACATGGACACTGCCCTTAAAATTAAGCACCGAAACCCTTGAAAAAGAAGTTTCTACGGAAACTGTGAAATTCAAAATTCCCGGCAGATTGTGGTGGTACATCATCGGCGTGTTTTTTTACGGCGCATGCGAAGCAACCTTTGGCAGTTGGGGTTCCGTTTTCTTAGAAAAACAGGGCGGATTGTCCGTTGCAAAGGCTTCATTGGGATTGTCGCTCTTTTGGGGTTCGGTTGCAGTGGGCCGCATTCTTTTTGCGTTGGTGGCGCTTAAATTCAAGACCAATTGGCTCTATGTGAGTGCGCCTTTTGTATTGGCGTTGATTTTTTACGCACTGCCTCAGGCAAATTCGGAAGTTTTATACCTCTGTGCCATGGCAATTGGCGGTTTGGCTATCTCTTTTTTACTCCCAAAATCGTTCAGTAATTCTGCGGCTGATTTTCCGAAACAAGCAGCGCTTGTCTCTGGTTTTTTGGTAGCCGCCTTGCAATTAGGAACTGGTTTTAGTGCCAATGTCATTGGGTTTTTGAATAAAACATATTCACTCTCTGCCTTGTTTCAATTTTCAACCGTCTATGCGTTAATTTTCGGCGGAATTCTTTTGTATCTCTACAAAGGATTTCAAAAAAACTAAAAATGAACCTATTTTAAACAATTCAATTATTTATGACATTTTTAAGCTGTTTATTAACCCATAAATAGCATTATATTTTGTAAATTCGCAACACGTTCCTTTTTATTTAACAATAAATCATTTTTTTATGTCAAATACTGCTACCATTGAAATCAATGGAAAAAAATATGAACTTCCCATCATTACGGGAACCGAAAACGAAGTCGCAATCGACATCAGCAAATTCAGAGATTTATCAGGGGTTATTACCATCGACCCGGGATTTAAAAACACTGGTTCATGCTTCAGTGAAATAACCTATTTGGACGGTGAAGAAGGAATTCTTCGCTACCGAGGTTATTCGATTGAAGAATTAGCCGAAAAAGCCGATTTTCTGGAAGTTTGTTATTTACTTATTTTCGGAGAATTGCCAACCCAATCTCAATTAGAAAAGTTTCACAACGATATCCGCGAGCAGTCTATCATTGCCGAGGATATGAAAAAAATCTTGGACGGATTCCCTCAAACTGCGCATCCGATGGGTGTTTTGTCTTCACTGACAAGTGCGTTGATTGCCTTTAATCCTTCATCTGTCAATGTTACTTCTGAAGAAGCGATGTACAAAGCCATTGTAAAAATTTTGGGCAAATTTCCCGTGTTAGTTGCTTGGACACATCGCAAACACCAAGGATTGCCGCTTGAATATGGTGACGAGGATTTGGGTTACGTAGAAAACATCGCAAAAATGATGTTTAAAAAGCCTAACAAAGAATATAAGATAAATCCGGTTGTCGTCAATGCGCTTGATAAATTGCTCATCTTGCATGCCGACCACGAACAAAACTGCTCCACCTCAACGGTGCGCATCGTCGGATCGTCTCATGCCGGCCTTTTCGCCTCTCTTTCAGCGGGTATTTCAGCCCTTTGGGGGCCGTTGCACGGAGGTGCTAATCAGGCTGTTATCGAAATGTTGGAAGCCATCAAAGAAGACGGTGGCGACACCAAAAAATACATGGCAAAAGCAAAAGATAAAAACGATCCTTTCCGTTTGATGGGCTTCGGTCACCGGGTTTACAAAAACTTTGATCCACGCGCTAAAATCATCAAAAAAGCGGCAGACGAAGTATTGTCAAGCTTGGGGATTAACGATCCCATCTTAGAAATCGCAAAAGGACTCGAAAAAGAAGCGCTTGAGGATTCATACTTTGTAGAAAGAAAACTCTATCCAAATGTCGATTTTTATTCCGGGATTATTTATCGCGGTATGGGAATTCCAACAAACATGTTTACGGTTATGTTTGCTTTGGGGCGTTTGCCAGGTTGGATTGCACAATGGAGGGAAATGAGGCTGAACAAAGAACCCATCGGAAGACCAAGACAAATTTATACCGGTCATACAGTCAGACCTTTTGTACCTGTTGACAAACGATAACTATTGATTTTACTAATCTTAACTTAAAGCTCTTCTTTCGGGAGAGCTTTTTGGTTATTTTTGATTGAGAAAAAAATTTATGATTGCACTCAACATCCAGGACGAAACTTCCAAACTTTTGGCGGTTGTTTTAGGGATTGCCGAACAAAACGGCCCAGTTCCACCAGCCGAAGCTGCCTACGACCCCAAATCATTGGAGCATATCATCGCCGGAACTTATCCGAGAGACGAAGATATGATACTGGAAATGAATGCTTTTGAATCGGTTTTAAATAAATACGCAGTAACGGTCTATCGACCTGAAGTGATAGCAGGTGTGAATCAAATTTTTGCCAGAGATATCGCCTTTGTCATTGATGACACTTTAGTCAAATCAAACATCTTACCCGATCGGGAAGAAGAAATCGGAGCCATCCAATATGTTTTGGATCAAATCAACCCGAAAAAAATTATTGAAGCTCCACAGGACACGCATTTTGAAGGTGGAGACGTGATGCTTTGGAACGATTATGTTTTTATCGGTACGTACAAAGGATCAGATTATCCGCAACAGATTACTGCACGAACCAACATGAAAGGCGTACAGTTTATCAAAGATTTATTTCCGCAAAAAAAGGTCAAAGAATTTGATTTGAATAAATCTAAAACAAATGCACGTGACAATGCATTGCATTTGGATTGTTGTTTTCAACCGGTTGGAAAAAACAAAGGCATCATCCACAAAGCAGGTTTTAAAAATCAAACTGATTATGATTTTTTGGTCAAGCTTTTCGGAAATGAAAATCTTTTTCAGATCGATAAAAACGAAATGTACGAAATGTGCAGCAATGTATTTTCCATCGATACGAATGTGGTGGTATCGGAACGCAATTTCACCCGATTAAACGCTTGGCTTAGAAAACAGGGGTTTGTCGTGGAAGAAATACCTTATGCGGAAATCGGAAAACAAGAAGGTTTGTTGCGTTGTTCGACTTTGCCTCTGGCAAGAGGAAAATAAATCGATATGATTCTTGTTGTGTTTTATTCCACGTAATCCAGATCCTTATTATGTGTTTCAGGGATTGTAAAGGTTGCATAAATCCCCAATCCGAAAGCAACAATACCAACAACGGTAGCTGATGCTACAACGCCATAAGGTATTTTCAAAAAGTCAAAACAAAGTATCATCGGAACAAGCATACCACGAACCATGTTGGGGATGGTAGTTGCGGCCGTGCTGCGGATGTTGGTGCCGAACTGTTCAGCACCCACAGTCACAAACATCGCCCAATAGCCAGTTCCCAAACCGAGCCATGCACAATAGAAATAATACATATTCTCTGAGCGTGTGCCGCCGTATAACATCAAACTGACCCCGACAATGGTAAACAACATCATATATAAGATTGCTTTCTTGCGAGATTTCAACCAATGCGAAATAAAACCGCTGGCTAAATCGCCAACCGAAATGCCGATGTATGCCCACATGATGGCTTTACCCGGATTGACTTCTTTGATGCCGAATGCGGGTGCAAATTGATTGCCCATCACTGCCAATATGCCAATGCAAAACCAAGTAGGAAGACCGATGGCGATGCATTTTATATATTTTATAAAACGTTCTGTATTGTTAAAAAACATCAAAAAATTACCTTTTTGAACATGGGTTCTTTGCTGAATATCCTTATAAATTCCGGATTCTACCACGCCAATACGCAGCAACAACAACATCAATCCCAACCCACCACCGATGAAATAGGCAATCGTCCAATCGCCCGAAAGTTCGACTGTCAATTGAGCCACTACCGCACCCAACAAACCGAATCCAGCTACAATCGAAGTACCGATGGCGCGAAGTTCTTTGGGCAAAGATTCGCTAACCAAAGTGATTCCGGCACCTAATTCACCAGCCAGACCGATTCCGGCGATGAACCGCAACCAAGCATAAACCATGGTTTTATCTTCAAAAGGAAATTGAGGCAAAAATCCGCACGCAATATTCGCCGCGGAATAAACAAATATAGACCCAAAAAGAACGGAAAG
>PHDQ01000107.1 GCA_002841025.1 Bacteroidetes bacterium HGW-Bacteroidetes-13
GCTATTTCGCACATAAAATTGGATGCTTCCAGAAAGGAAAGCACCGCGTCTTGATTGCCTCGACGCAAAAACTTCCTGAATTTCAAGAGCCTTTTTAGGTAGTTGGGCTCAACAATATAATGTATTTTGATTTGAGCTTCATCCAACTGTTTTTGAAAAAAATTAAGGTTGTGATAAACCAAAAAAGAGACCTCGTGTTCCTTCTCTTTGAATCCGATAGCCAGATTGACCAACTGCCGTTGTGCTCCACCCGAGCCGAGACTATCTATGACACAGAGGATTTTCATCGGATGGTTTTGTGTGTATAATAACAGCCGTAATGGCTAAAAAAATGTTTACTACACGATTGTCCAAAATATTGTTTGACACAAGACTAAAAAGTGAAATTATTAATATAAAAGAAAAAATCAGAAATTTATCATTGAACTCATAAACTGAATCTAAACCTTTACGTATGGTTTTCAGTAGAATAAAAACAAAAATAATTAAAGTTATAATCCCGGCCTCTCCCCAAATTTGGAAATAGGTATTGTGGCTTGCGCCTTTGAGCATTGAAATGTTTTGAAAATTCCCCAAGCCATAACCCGCAAAGGGTTTTTCGGAAATAAGATACCATGCATTTTCGTTTATCTCGGAACGCCCGGTTGTGGTTTCATTGTCAATCTCTCCGGTGAGTATATTTTCGAAATCCAAGACTCTGCGTAATTGGTTTTTATCGAGTCCTTGTTTGATTGTGTCCCACTGCGAGTTAAAAAAAAACAATACAAAAACAGTTGCAAGAATGAGCTTAAAAAATGATTTTTTGATGTGTGTAATGATGTACAAGAATGTAACTAAAAGAATACCAATTAATGCAGCTTTAGAAAAAGTTAGGAATGTTGCGTAAACTACCAACACACATGCAATAATTATACAAACCCTATAAAAAATTCTTTTTACTGTTTTCAAACTATATAGCAGAAAAACATAGGTAATCACTCCTACCAGCCCGCCGTCATTGGGATTTACAAAAAGACCAGGATTTCTGCTTCCGTATTTATCTTCAACGAATATACGCAATGAAAAATAATCAATAACGAGTATGAATAATGTTGCTATTGTAAGAAATAGCGTAAACAAATAAACTAAGTTTAGAAAACCATACTGTTTTGACAAATTAAAAATGAGAATTGTCAGAGAGAAAATCACAATAACGGTGGTAATTAGAGATCGAAATATGTCTAAACTGGAATCTCTAAATATTCCCGTAAAAAACAAACTGACGGTTCCCAAAACAATGTATATCATGAAAAAATACAACCAGGGTTTGAGTACCCAATAAACGTATTCTAAATTTTTTGGAGTTTTAATATTTAAACTAATCGCAAATAGTGCTAATAGCAAAGCCGGAATTGAGAAAAGTGCATTAATCCGGTAAACCAAGAATGCCACGCCATTCAAATTAAAAGTGAACAAAGTAAGCAATAGGATAAAAATATATAACTGTATTTTCATTTGAGCAATCTCATAAAATAAAATTTCACAACTCTGAGTAACCAAATCCAGTCATCAAAGACAATGCGTATTTTTTTGTTTTTAATGTTTTTATAAAAAGATATGTATTCCTCAGCTCCTTTTCTGACATCAAAATATTTTTCAAATGAATCTCTGGAAAATTTTGAACAATCCTCATAAATTGATTTACTCGTTATCAAAGCTTTTATTTCTTCATACGCTTTGCTTTCATCCGAGCTCGAATGTAGATTTCTTTCGGAAAAATTAGTTTTTAAATAAGGTACTATGTTGTTTTCGGTTAATAGAACCGGAATTTGCACATTGACATCAAAAGTTAATACGGGCTTTGATATAGATGTTGCTTCCATAAGACTTCTGCCTGTTCCGATTATAGCATCGGCTAAGTACAACATTTTGGAAGCATTTTTGGTGTAAATATCTTCTGTAATAAAGGTGACATTTAATTTATCGGTTTCTTTTTTCAAAAAATTAAAATCCTCTAAATTTTCTACAAACCCTATTACTAACAACCGTACTTTTCCAAAACCACTTGCATTAAGTTTTTCGATTAGGTGTATGGATTTCAAAATTCCATTTTTATATGCCTTACCGATGCGTGCAATTCTCACAAAGGTGAAAAACTCATGATCATATTGTATGTCAGACGACATTTTTCGCAAATCTAATGGTACGACGCGATTGGGAATCAGCTTTATAAGCGCGCTACTGTATTTGGAACGCTCAGAAAACCACTCAAAATTTTCTTTACTAAAAACAATTATATTTTTAAATATCGGGAAAATCTTGGGATTTGGTCCGCCACATAAATTGAGCACGAGCTTTGTTTCATTTCCTAAAAGGATAAACTTAATCAAAACGAATGACTTCCAATCAAAACAGTGTATAACATCGGGTTTGAAATCTCGATAAAGCTGCTTTAAATACTTGATTGAACCTACTAATTTATTGGGTGTGATTGAAATAAACTTCTCATAATAAATTGAATCTTTTATGACATCACTTTCAACATCACCTATCGAAAATAATTTAATTTCCTCGGTTTTTCCAACCTCAGAACTAATATGAAGCAAACTCTGATAATGCCCTCCCCTGTCAGCACCATAAGTAGCAATAAAATACAAAATTTTCATATCACTCTTTGTTCTACTTCCAGTTCTACGCCAAATTTTTGTAAAACAAGTCTTTTTACCTCACTGATTATATCCAAGATATCTTTACCGGTTGCTTCGCCAATGTTCACAATAAAACCACCATGTTTTTTAGATATTTGTGCGCCACCAATGGTAAAGCCTTTTAGATTTAATTCATCGATCATAGCACCAACATAGAAACCGTTAGGTCGTTTAAAAACGCTGCCTGCATTCGGAAATTCTTTGGGTTGTTTAGCCCAGCGTTGTACCTTGATGGTCTCCATTTTTTCTTTAATCAAATTTTTTTCTTTGTGTAATAATTGTAACCAAACTTTTAAAACAACTTTGTCTGTATTGCGTTGGAAAAAAGAATTGCGGTATTCAAAATTCATATCTTCCTTTCGTATTTCCTTAACCTGCATATCCACCAAGTCAAGAAAGCGAACTTTAAGCAATACATCTTTAATTTCTTCTCCGCTGGCACCCGCATTCATGACGACTGCTCCACCCAACGAGCTGGGTATGTCATAAAAAATCTCCAGTCCACTCAAACTATTTTCTAATGCAAGTTCGCTAAGACGCAACATGGTTATGCCCGCTTCGGCAACCAACATTCCGTCCGAATTAATTGACACATCTGAATAATTGCCGTTAAATATCAAAAAGCTGGTATCGTAATAAAGTTTTGACAAAATAACGTTATGACCACTGCCCAAAAGCACATATGCTTTGTTGTTTTGATAAAACGAAACGACATCGGCTTCTGTTTCGGGGAAATAGGCTGTCCTACAAGTAGCCTTTATTCGGTAGGAATTGAAAGGAGTCAAATCAAAGTTTGTATGTACTTTCATTTAAACTTTTTTAAAAGTTGGAAAATTGGTGCGAAATCAGATATTTTATAACTAATGATAGTTTTTATAGGAATACAAACCTCTTTGCTGTAAAAATATAAAAATAATAAAGCAGCCATCGAATAGCTCACCGTAGAAGCAAGTGCCGCTCCGTTGGCACCAAAATTGGGGATCCAAAAAATATTTAAAATAATATTTACGAGCAATGCAGGTATCATTGCCTTTAAAGAAATCCAAGGTTTCCCCCTGCCTGCCAAATCCATGTTCATTACTTTGAAAATAGTTAGTAGTAGTACTCCAGGCAACAATAGGTTTAAGACTGAAATACTCCCCTTGAATTTTTCTCCAAACATCCCAACAATTACCCAATCTGAAAATAAAAATAAAAAAACAGACCCTAATCCAATTGCCAAAACTGAAATTCTAAGCAGTTGGGATACTTTAAGCGAAAAACCATAAGTGTCTTTCGACGTAACCCCTCTGGCAAAAACTATTGTACTCAACATCATCGGGATTTGCCAAAGATATTGAGTGATGGCAGCACCTTTGGAGTAAATACCAATTTCATAAGGCGTGCTGAGCTTATCCATAATGATGATGTCTAATTGATAATTCAGGTTAATAATTAACAAGGCAAATGCATAAATTAGACCTAAACTCAGCATCTTTTTTACTATTTGCCACTCGAATTGAAAACTGAATGCTTTTATGAATTTATTTTTGAAAAGCAAAACCACAAACATAAAAACGGGCCCACCTATTAATGCAATCATATACCCTACAATATCGAAAGAAAACCACCAAACTAATACAATGGTAACTAAGAGTATGATGAGTGTTGGAATCCAATTTATTTTATTGAATATGCCAATTTCATTTTTACCCAAAAAAATACCGGAATTGTAGGTATTAAAAAGACTAAACGGAATAGGAAGAATGGCAAGAAATACTAAAATGAGATTATCTCCTGAACTGCTTATAAAATAAATTAAACAAAAACAAGTGATTAAACTTATAACTGAACTTAAAAACCATATTTGCGATACAGCTGTTTTAATTTGAGTTTCGGTATAAATATTTTTCCCTAAAAAATAAGCTGTGGATTGTCGTATGCCCAAAGACCCAATGGTCATAAACAAAGATGGATAAACTAACAAAGAAGCGATAATTCCGTTTTTTTCGGGACCTAATGTTCTGGCTATTAAAATTGTCGTAGCAAGTCCAAAAGCTATCATCAAAACTTTTGAAATACCTACACTCAATGTGTCTTTTAAAAAACTCATTTTTCTTTGGGTATGATTCTACAAGGTATCCCGACAGCAACAGTATTGGGTGGCACATCAATATTTACTACCGAATTTGCACCTATTACGGCATTTTCACCAATTGTAATCCCACCAATAATTTTAGCTCCTGCATAAATCTTTACGCCATCTTCAATGACAGGATACGCTAATTCAATACTTTTTTTACCGTGACTTCCGAAAGTAACTTGCTGAAATACTGTGACATTATTTTTGATAACAACGCCATCGCCAATGACAACACCAATCGGGTGAGGCATCTTTAAGTTTTTTCCGATTATGCTATTATAAGAGAAATCGCAATTCCTTTTGGTAATCATTTTTACTTTGTAGTAGATGCCTAATTGTCTCAAAAAAAAATTATTACTCTTATAAAAGTGTTTTCCTAAGCGGTGATTTAGTAATACCCGAAAACTCGGATTGTATAAATAATTAATGAATAGAATCTTTAAAGTAATCCTACTTTCGGGTATATCATTTTTAATATCTTGTATAGTATGTATAAGTGAATTCATACTTTTTTAACTAATATAAACTCCTAAATTTTTAAGTTTTAATTCAAGGTTTTCATACCCTCGCTCAATCTGCCAGGCATTTTCAATGATGGTTTCTCCCTGAGCTGTCAATCCTGCCAATAAAAGAGAAATTCCGGCTCTTAAATCCAACGCATTTACAGTTGTTCCATGCAAGGGTTTGCCTCCATCAATAACCAGCATCTCACCTTGTATTTCATATTGCATTCCCATTTTTGCAAGTTCTTCAGCATATGCATAACGCCCGGGAAAACGCAAGTCAATAATTTTTGATTCCCCGCGAGACATCGCACCGTAAACAGCAAAAAGTGGTTGCATATCTGAATTGATTCCCGGATAGGGTCCGGTACTTATTTCAATTGGATAGGCTTCTCCACCTTTTACAATTAAACTACCTTCACCTCGGTAATATTTCATGCCACTTTCCTTCAAAAACACCAATGGAACTTCTAAGTGTTGATATGGAAAGTTTAGAATTTCCACTTCGCCACCCGTTATTACTGCACCAATCGCCCAAGTTAACGCCTCCATATTGTCAGGAATCACAGTATGCTTGATTCCGTTGAGCTTTTCAACTCCTTCTATTTCTATACACTTTTGCCCATATACTTTTATTTTTGCACCCATTTTATTGAGCATATCTATCAAATCCATGATTTCAGGACGGATATGTGGATTCCAAAGTGTTGTTTTTCCTTTCGCCAAACTGGCACACAGAATAGTGTTTTCAGTTGCACCTGTTGATCTTAATGGCAATGTAATGTCGTTTGCAACAAGTCTTCCCTCAGATTTTGCACACAGATATCCTTCTTCCTCCCAAACTTTCGCCCCTAGCCGTTCCAATAGCATAACATGAAGATCGTACTTGCGCTCTCCCAACTTACATCCGCCCGGCAAGGGTACACGCCCTTCCCCAAACCTTGTTGTTAATGCGCCTAAAATCAACAGGGTGTTCCTTATTGACCTTTCATCCCAATGCAGACAAGTATTGATTTTGGTATTGACTTCACTAATCGAAAGTTCATTACCATTAATTGAATAGGATTTGCCAAGCACTTCCAACATTTTCAAATGAACTTGAATATCTAATAGCCCGTTGGGGAAATTATCAAATTGAACTTTTCCATCTGTCAGAATTGTTGCAGCCAAAAGACGAAGCGCACTGTTTTTTGCTCCACTTAATTGAACCGAGCCAACTAATTTCGATTTACTAATCGATATAACGTCTGTTGTAGATTTCATTTTTTAGTTTTAAGTATTACTGTTATTCATCCACTCTTTCAACACCAAAAGACTCCAAATAATATAGTGATTGTCATGCGTACCATTCATGTGATTCTGAATTTTATCATACGTTATTCGTGGATTAATGATGGGGATTCCCTTTAAATTATTCAAAGATAACTCATCAATGACTTTTCTTTTTAACACATTCTAATGTTTTGTCACACGTTTCCACATATACTCAATTTTATCAATAAATTTCCTATCGGAAAAAAATCCAATCCTCTTAACTTTCCCCTTCCAAAACTTAACCTTTGGCATTTACTACCGAACATTTTCTGACACAAAAAACCGAACAGCCACGGGGGGAATTCGTTATTGGTTATAGGTTATTTGTTATAGGTTATTTGTTATTCATTAAATCTTTAAATCATCGCATCATCAAATCATTAAATCATTAAATCATTATTAGTCATTAGGGGTTATTGGTTATAGGTTATTCGTTATTCAAATTAGTTTTGAGTCTTTAGTGCTTAGTTATTTTATTTCTTAAGATTCACCCTTTTTCGTCACGCATCACTTAAAAATAATTAAATTATTGAATCATTGAATCATTGAATCATTAAATCATTAAATCATTAAATCATTAAATAATCAAATCATCATATCATCAAATCATCATATCATCAAACTATTAAACCATCGCTTCTAAATAATTTCTCCATTCCAAAGTGCTTTTAAAAAAAGTTTCCAGGGCAGGATATCAATTTTGTCTATTTTTCTGGGAAAGGGGTCATTGTATAGTACCTCGATATCCTTAGACCACTTTTATTCAATTCTTAGTTGAATTAGGCAACCATTTTATACTTATTAATCGGTTTTTTTCTTTTGATTCCTT
>PHDQ01000108.1 GCA_002841025.1 Bacteroidetes bacterium HGW-Bacteroidetes-13
AAAAATACATTATCCATGTATGTTGCTTAGTTGACATGGCGTTTTTATAAGGTCAGTTCGAGCGCCCGACTTCGTCATTCAGGCGGGCGTTCAGTCTGACAACTAAGAGTATTAAAAATGGAAAAGAATTAATCGATAAGAATAACAACTTTGTTGTCATTTGACTCAACCGTACCCGAATCAATCATTAAGCTCCACACATTGTCTTTTTTAGAAAATATTTTCTCAAAAGATTCTGTCGATTCAAAGTCCCCCTTGATTTTTACAAATCCTTTTTTCAAGGTAGAAACAATCGGTGCGTGGTTGTTGAGAATTTGAAACTCTCCATTGACACCCGGCAAGGAAACAACCTCCACTTGATTGTTGAAGATAACAGCTTCGGGCGTAATGATTTCTAACAACATATTTTTTGCTTAATAATTTTAAACTTCAGCCAACATTTTCTCTCCGGCCTCGATGGCTTCTTCGATGGTTCCTTTCAAGTTGAAAGCTGCCTCGGGAAGGTGATCCAATTCGCCGTCTAAAATCATATTGAAACCTTTGATGGTATCTTTGATGTCAACGAAAACTCCCGGAATTCCGGTGAATTGTTCAGCAACATGGAAAGGTTGTGACAAAAATCGTTGGACTCTGCGGGCGCGTGAAACGACCAATTTATCTTCATCACTCAACTCTTCCATACCCAAAATGGCGATGATGTCTTGTAGTTGTTTGTAGCGTTGCAAAATTTCTTTGACGCGTTGCGCACAGTTGTAGTGTTCGTCACCCAAAATTTCGGGCGTAAGAATCCTTGAGGTAGAATCGAGTGGGTCAACTGCTGGGTAAATACCTAGTTCAGCAATTTTACGCGACAATACTGTGGTGGCATCCAAGTGCGCAAAGGTAGTAGCCGGCGCAGGGTCGGTCAAGTCATCCGCAGGCACGTAAACCGCCTGAACGGAGGTGATAGACCCTCTTTTGGTAGAAGCAATACGTTCTTGCATCGCGCCCATCTCTGTAGCCAATGTTGGTTGGTATCCTACTGCTGATGGCATCCGTCCCAAAAGAGCTGAAACTTCAGATCCGGCTTGGGTAAATCGGAAAATGTTATCCACGAAGAAAAGTACGTCTTTTCCTTGTCCGTCACCGGCTCCATCACGGAAATATTCAGCGACCGTAAGTCCGGAAAGTGCGACTCGTGCACGCGCTCCAGGAGGTTCGTTCATTTGTCCGAAAACGAATGTTGCTTTCGATTCTTTTAGTTCTTCTTCGTTTACTTTAGATAAATCCCATCCGCCTTCTTCCATTGAATGTTTGAACTCATCACCATATTTGATAATACCCGATTCGATCATCTCGCGAAGCAAGTCGTTTCCTTCACGGGTACGCTCACCAACACCGGCAAACACCGACAAACCGCCGTGTCCTTTGGCGATGTTGTTGATTAATTCTTGAATCAAAACGGTTTTACCTACACCGGCTCCACCGAACAATCCGATTTTTCCACCTTTGGCGTAAGGTTCTATCAAGTCAACAACTTTAATTCCCGTATAAAGAACTTCCGTAGAAGTAGTTAAATCTTCAAATTTTGGTGCTTCTCTGTGAATAGGAAGGCCGTCTTTTCCCGCTTTTGGCAGCGTTTTCAAACCGTCGATGGCATCCCCAACCACGTTAAACAAACGACCGTAAACATTGTCGCCGATAGGCATTTGAATAGGGGCGTGAGTAGCCACAACTTCAACACCTCTGCTCAATCCGTCGGTGGCGTCCATTGCCACAGTTCTCACTGTGTTTTCGCCGATATGTGACTGAACTTCAAGCACTAAAATCGAGCCGTCTGCCTTGGCAATTTCTAAGCTATCATAAATTTTAGGCAATTGATTATCCTTGTTTTCAAAGATAACATCGACAACAGGTCCGATAATTTGAATAACTTTTCCTACTAATTTTGACATGGAATGGTATTTTTATATTTTAAAATTCCCTAAATTTTTCAGGGTGCAAAGATATATTTTTATCAAGATAAAACCAATTGAAAATTATTGATTTTTGATGTTTTTTAAATTTTTACTCCACCGTTACTGACTTGGCTAAGTTTCTGGGTTGGTCAACATTACAACCTCTCAAAACGGCTATGTGATAGGATAGTAACTGCAATGGAATGGTTGTCAATAATGGTGTGAAAGCCTCTAAGGTTTCCGGCACCTCAATAACGTGGTCTGCTAAGGTACGGACGTGTTGGTCTCCTTGTGTTACAACACCGATGATTTTTGCTTTTCGCGATTTAATTTCCTGTATATTGCTGATTACTTTCTCATAATGTCCGTGTTTGGTTGCGATAACAACCACTGGCATTTGTTCGTCAATCAGTGCAATTGGGCCGTGCTTCATCTCTGCTGCCGGATAGCCTTCTGCATGAATGTAGGAAATTTCTTTGAGTTTCAGTGCGCCTTCTAATGCAACCGGGAAATTAAAACCTCTTCCGAGGTAAAGAAAGTTGGTCGCGTTTTTATAAATTTCGGCCACTTCGGCGATGTGTTCATTCTGCGACAAGGCTTGTTCCACTTTTGCGGGTATGCGTTCCAGTTCTTGCAGGTGCAAATGATAATCGGATTCAGACATTTTCCCGTTGGCTTTGGCGATGCGAAGTGCCATCAGCGTAAGGACTGTTATTTGCGTTGTAAAAGCTTTGGTTGAAGCCACACCAATCTCAGGACCGGCATGGGTGTATGAACCTGAATCTGATTCTCTGGCAATCGATGAGCCTACTACGTTGCAAACGCCATACACGAAGGCACCGTGTTGTTTTGCCAATTTGATGGCGGCTAAGGTGTCTGCTGTTTCGCCGGATTGTGAAATGGCAATGACAACATCATCTTTTAGGATAACAGGGTTGCGGTATCTAAACTCTGAGGCATATTCGACTTCGACCGGAATGCGCGCAAAATCTTCAAATAAATATTCGGCAACCAATCCGGCATGCCAAGAAGTGCCACAACCGATAATGATAATTCGTTTGGCATTGGTAAATTTTTGCAAGTGGTCTTCCATCCCAGACATTTTAATAATGCCCTGATTGGGTAATAATCGACCGCGGTAAGTATCTGTTATAACCGCCGGCTGCTCGTAAATTTCTTTAAGCATGAAGTGCGGGTAGCCTCCTTTTTCTATTTGATCGAGACTCAATTGAAGTTCTTGGATGTATGGAGTGACCAAAGAATCATCTGCTATTTTTCTTACTTTGACCTCTTTTCCCAATCGAATCACCGCCATTTCTTCATCTTCGAGGTAAAGCGCGTTGTTGGTGTATTCTATAAAAGGTGATGCATCGGATGCTATGAAAAATTCGTTTTCGCCGATTCCGATTGCCAAAGGACTTCCCAATCGTGCTACGACGATTTCGTCCGGCTTTTGTTTGTCAAAAACGGCAATGGCATAGGCACCAACGACTTGATTCAAGGCTACTTGAACAGCTTTGCCCAATTTTAAATTTTGATTTGTTTTGATTTCTTCAATCAGGTTTACCAAAACCTCGGTGTCGGTGTCCGATTGAAAATGATATCCTCTTTTTATAAGAGTTTTTTTGATGGCATCGTAATTTTCAATGATACCATTGTGAATAATCACCAGATTTCCTGAATTGGAGGCGTGTGGATGCGAATTGACATCGTTTGGAACGCCGTGTGTTGCCCAACGCGTATGTCCCAAGCCAATTTTTCCGCCGGTATCAATAGAAGTTTGTGCTTTTTGTTCTAAGTCAATTACTTTTCCTTTGGTCTTGCATATTTTGATTTCTGCATTGTCGTATAGCATGACACCTGCGCTGTCATATCCTCTGTATTCTAATCGTTTAAGGCCTTTTAAAATAATGGGATATGCTTCTCTATGTCCTATATAGCCTACAATTCCACACATAATTGTTTAGTTATCAGGTTTTGTAAATATAATTTCTAATTTCAACTTTTTATTTTCGTTTTCCGGCGATGTATTGTTGCCGAAAAGAACGGTTCCCAATGGATTGAATGCTGTAAAACGCGGAATGTTGTTAACGGTTGATAAAGCTGTTGCATTTTTTATTTTTGAATTTCCCAAAACCGCAACATTGTTTGTTACTACTACGCCCAGTGGAACATTGAGCGAATCGTTTCGTATGATTCTTTTGATGTGTTCGGTCAGCCTGATTTTGTATTTCACCCCTCTGCCATCAGCGTCTTTTTCGATGATACCCCCAAAAGTGGTTCTCGATTGGAAGATGTTATTTACTAAGATAGGATCATCGGTGAAATCGGCAACCGGAACGTTGTTTTTAAGATCATAAATAAAAATCCGAGTGGGTTCCAATCCTTGCTGAACGGTTTGTTGGTCAACATAAAAAACCAAGTTTGCCTCGTTGATGAGCCATTCATTTTTCTTGATTTCTGTGAGCTGGTCTGCTTCACCGTCTGCATCCTCATCCGGCCCAAAAAGTTCTAAGACTGCCATAGAGCCCGCACCTCCTTTGAGATAAAGGCGTTCATCACCTTGTGCAACATTGGCGTTTTGAATGGCAGTTTCAATGGTTGGATTAAATTCTTGCACAAAAGTGTTAGCCTTTGCACCGGAAAATGTGAAAGTCAAAGTAGCGTCTGCTCTTTCGGTTACTTCTGAAGTTGTGCCATCGGCGTTTGTAACCGTACGGGTTTGGTCAAAAGTGTAATTCATCTGGATGTTTGCGCGGTTAAAATCAATTAACAACATACCTGTTTCGTTTGGATTGACAGGTTCGGCAACAAAATATAATCCGCGGAAAAAATTCTGAAAATTATTCAAATTACTCAGTTCTTCGGAACCTTCTTTGTCTAATATCTTCGTCTTAAAAAAATCTTTGTCCAATTCTACCCGCATTTGAGGAGCCAATCTTTGGTTGGGGATGGTATCAACCGCCGGATCTCCTGTCTCAGGGAAAACCAAAATCTCTTTGTTGCTCGGCACAAAGGCATCATCTGAATACAACAGTGACCCGACTTGTCCGAACAATTCGTCATGCTTGTCTGAATAAAGCGGAATGCTTGCTTGAAAATCTTCGTTGGGATCTAAGGCAGACAAGAAAAACTTGTTTTCATAGACAGACAATTTGTAGGGCTTGTTCCCAAAAATAGAATCTAATTTGTAAATTGACTCGCCGTCGGCCGTGATTTCAGTCCTTGTGCTGAAATAAGGCACGTTGAGGATAACGTTCTTGATTTCCGGATTTACGCCAAAAGTAGGCCTTACTTGGTTTAGAACAAGCTGAGCAGCGACATTCGCCCGCGTTTTGCCGTAAACAGGATCATTTAAAACGCCCAATAGTTGGGCAGGTAGATTGCTGGTTTCTATTGCGGGACTAATCCGTTTGTTATAAGTTTTAACGAAGGTTTCTGAAAAGCGGCCTACCTCAAAGTTGTTTCCGCCAACAATATCAGTTCCGATTTCACTGAATTCTTGACTGCAAGAAAAAATTAAAATCAGAGAACCCATTAAATAAAATAACCTAAGACAAATATGCTTTCTTCTGGTCATAAACAAAAAATAAATGAGGGATTAGTCAATCAAACTGTTGTAAAATTCGGTGTATTTTTCTGAAAAAGTCTCAGGTGCTTGAAAATCAAGATATTTTTTTCCGGACTCAATCAGATAATGTTCAATTTCGGATGAAATGGTTTTTGAACCTTTGATAATCGCATCCGAATTGTCAATTCCGAGTTTCATCAGGTTGTCAAAACTCGGGTTTTCAATTTTTTCAATTTTTGAATGCGCGATGTTATCAAACTTGATTTTGTGGATAAGATTTGAATCTAAAGTGTTTTCAAAAGCTTCATCAAAGACCGTAAAAACAATTTTGGAATCTCTAAACAAGGGTTCGTCATGGTAATATTCTCTCAAATAAAGCGGAAATAGAGAAGCCATCCAGCCTTGCACGTGAATAACATCGGGTGCCCAATTGAGTTTTTTGACGGTTTCTATCACGCCTTTGGCAAAGAAAATGGCGCGTTCGTCGTTGTCCTCGAAAAGTTTGCCGTTTTCGTCACAAAAAGTAGCTTTCCGTTTGAAATACTCATCGTTGTCGATAAAATAAACCTGAATCCGCTCTTTGGGAATGGAAGCAACCTTGATGATTAAAGGCATATCCATGTCGTTGATGACCAAATTCATACCCGAAAGACGAATCACCTCATGCAACTGATGTCTGCGCTCGTTGATGTTTCCGTATCGCGGCATAAAAATTCTGATTTGACCACCGAGTGAGTTGACCAACCTAGGTGCTTCGTAGGACATGGAAGAAATTTCTGTCTCTGGTAAATACGGTAAAACTTCAGACGAAACGTACAAAATTCTTCTGTCTTTCATAATTAGATTTCAAATGTAAATATTATGACCCTTTTGCGACACACAGTGGAGGCAGAAAAGAAATGATTTATAAATAATTTAACATCAACTGGATGGGGCATGTTCCGATTGCGATATTTTTTCTTTCTCAGAAACTTTGCAAAAGTACAAAAATTTATGCGAATTGAACTTAAAATATTAAGTTTGCACCCGCTAAAATATATGCATGGAAGTTTTTGACAAGCAGCTTGATTTGTCCACTTACTTTAAACGGAGACTTTCTGAGGGTCAAACTTTGGGATTGGTACCCACCATGGGAGCCTTGCATGAAGGGCATTTCTCTATCGTTCGAAAAGCTTTGGTTACTGACCCATATGTAGTGGTAAGCATTTTTGTCAACCCCACGCAATTTGACAACCCCAACGATTTGAAAAATTATCCACGGATTTTAAATGCCGATATAGAAAATCTTACTTCAATAGATAAAGAAAGAATCGTGGTTTATGCGCCTGCGGTTGAGGATGTTTATGGCGCAAACCCGATTTCTGAAAACATCCATCTTGGCGGTCTCGACCTGCAAATGGAAGGAAAATTCAGAAAGGGACACTTTCAAGGGGTCGCAACAGTTGTCAAAAAATTGTTTGAAATAGTCAAGCCACAACATGCCTATTTTGGTGAGAAAGATTTCCAACAGTTGCAGATTGTCCGACATTTGGTCAAAAGTTTTCAATTGCCCGTCCAAATTATCGGTTGCGAAATCTATCGCGAAGCCAATGGTTTGGCCATGAGTTCGAGAAACCGACTTTTATCGGAAGAAACCAAACTTGCTGCCGGCTGCATTTTCCAATCACTGAAAAAAGCAAAAGACACCTTTCCGACCAAAACATTTGACGAAATAAAAGAACAAGTCGTTGCCGATTTTGAAAACAACACACGGTTTCAATTGGAATATTTTGAGATAGCCGAAACCGAAACTTTGGCAATACATACGCGCAAAAACAAAAGCAAAAAATACCGTGGATGCATGGCAGTTTTTGCAGGAAGCGTCCGATTGATAGATAACATTCCGCTAAATTAATTACCTTTGCACCATGCAAATTCAAGTTGTAAAATCTAAAATTCACCGAGT
>PHDQ01000109.1 GCA_002841025.1 Bacteroidetes bacterium HGW-Bacteroidetes-13
GACAGATTAAGACTAAAGATAAAAGCAACAATTTCTTTCTCATAATGGTACTTAGTCAAATGATACAAAGGATTTTTTCTTAGTGTCATAAACTCCGTAGACAACAGGTTGTCTCACATAAGTATTATCAATTCTTGGATTGAATTGACTCGGTGGCGATATGCGTTTATAGATTTCATTTCTTCCTAATGGCACAATGTAAGAATTAAAATACCCAGATGATTTACCGCCCAAAGCACTCCTTAGGTTATAATTTTGACCACCATATGTGTAATTTAGCCTCATTATTGATTCGCCGTCCTGCGCACGTAAGTAGTTTTCAAATCTGACAGCATTTATCTCACTTGACGGTAAGCCACCTAAACTTGTTAAAGAAAAATCAAACCCTCTGTCTTTATCGTATGCGTGTGATAGCTCGTGTCCAAGTTTAATATGACTTTTTTCAAATGTCACGCCATCGTAACGACCTACTGCGTTTTGTGAATAACTTAATTCATTTGTTTTATAATTGAATGTATTGGACAATGCATCCCCTGAATTGCTGATATTATAGCCCTCTGAAGACTCTTGTAATTTTCTGACAATGTGTCCACCTTGTCCTGTCCCACCAACTTTATCTAAATCTGCGATTGCGCGGTTTAAAAAGCCATTATCTTTTCCGTCATATTCATCGCCTTTGGTAATGTTTCCATCAGAATCTTTAGAGTAATGATATGCTTTACCGTTCTCATATAGCACGGAATACGCATTACCATAATCATCTTTAATCCCAATTGTAATGTAGTCTCCATTGTAATCCAGATACAAAACAGGATTATTGGCGGCATACTGATAGGTAGATATTGGCATAAAGCTTTCTGCATACCTATCTATATTCATCCACCTACCAAGAGTCACATCATAATTCCTTGCCCCAAAATCCAACCAGGCTAAATTAAGTTCGTCTTGTTCTTCTTTGTTGCCAAAACCGTACTTGTGGTCTTTGCCGGTGAGGGTGGCGTTGTATCCTTTGTGTTTTAAGCCAAATGGGTAGTAGTTATTCTCTTCCCGTATCTCGGTTTGGGCAATAATGCCGTTGCCGTCTGCATCTGCGTAGGAGAGTCGTATATTTCCGAGGTGGTCTTTGTATTGGAAAACGTACTCCCAACCTGTGCCTTTCGGCTCAACGTAGCCTTCAGCGGTGTTGAAAAACTGCAAAAAACCCGCTTCGTAAATGTAGTTGCCGGCATACTCAGTTGTTGTCACAGAACTTCCCTCTGTGGTAATTTTTTTAAGCTTTACCCCGGAGGCATCGTAAATGTAAGAAATATTTCCAATATGCTCGGGGTTGTTGATAAAAACTTGGGAGCCGCGCTAAAGGGATGTTGAAAAATTATAATCAGTATTTCTGAGTCAACCTTTGTCTTTACTGGCTTGGCAGTCTAACATCATTCAAATAAAATAAGCCAACACAAATCCACCTAATACCACAACCAATTTAGCTAAATTAAATTTGTGTCCTTCAGTCGTTTCAAACAAAATGGTGGTAGAAATATGCAAGAAAATCCCGATGACCAAGGCGGAAAAATATTTTTGAAGGGTGGTGTTGGTCAGCCAAAAATCGGAGAGCAACATGCCCAGCGGGGTCATCAAAGCGAAGGCTGTGATAAAGATAAAAATGGTAGAACTGCGCAAAGATGATTTCAGAAAAAATAAGGATAAAATAATCGCCACCGGAAATTTGTGAACAACGATGCCCCACATCATGCCGTGGTGTTGGTTTATCGGGATGCCTTCCATCAAAGAGTGCAAGCTCAAACTCACAAACAACAACCAAGGAAATGCATTTTTTTCTAAATGCAGATGCACATGCCCGTGTTCGGCTCCTTTGGAGAAAAACTCCAACAAGATTTGAATAAAAATACCCAGCAAAACAAACCAACCATAAACCGGTTTATAATCCTTAAAAACATCAGGCAAGAGGTTGAAAATGGTCAGCGCGAGCAAAAATGCACCACTAAACGCGAGCAAAAGCCGAAACTGTCCGGAGCTTTTCGGAAGGATGATTTTTGCTGCCCAAAATCCGGCAACTACCGTAAAAAATGGCCATAGATAAAGCATTATTTAAACAACATAATCAGTCGCGGACTGTGGTTGGTTTCAAATTTTTGGAGCTTGTAATTTCCGTAAATCTCTAACAAATCAATTTCGGCTTCTTTGAAAAGCAATTCAAAATCTTTCAATCGCAGCGCCTTTACTTTTTCTGTAAAAAAATATTTTTCTCCGCGGTCGTCAAAGGTAATTTCTTTGATGATATAGCCGTCTTGTTGACTGCGATGAATGTGAAAGTCAATGTTGTCAACGGTTTTTATTTCGTCCGATATCAAATTGTTCAATACATAATCCACGTTTAGAAAATCGATGACACCAAAACCGGTTTCCTTCAAGTTTGCTTTGATAGCCTTGAGTGTTTTCAGGTTATCCGCTTCATCTTCAAAATAGCCGAAACTGGTGAACAAATTGAACACGGCATCGAACTGTTTGCCAACCGGGACACACATGTTGTGAACTTTAAAATGCAGCTTTTCGTTGCTGAATTTAGAAGCTTCCTCAATACTGTTTTCCGAAAGGTCGATGCCGGTCACATCAAAACCAAGGGAATTCAGGTAAATGGAATGTCGCCCTTTTCCACAGGCCAAATCGAGTATTTCGGCTCCTTCTGGGAGATTGATGTAGGCCGTCAGTTTGTCCATAAACTGCGCAGCTTCCGCATGGTCTCGGTCTTTGTATAGAATGTGGTAATACGGTGAATCGAACCAGGATTTAAACCAGGTATTTATCTCTTTCTGCATGTTGCTTCTTTGACGGGCTAAATTAGTGTATTTTTGCATAAAATATAGTCGAATCGCATGGAAAATCATTTCGAAATGTTGGCTAAAACCTTGTTTGGGTTTGAAGAGATATTGGCAACGGAGCTCAAAAACTTAGGTGCGCAAGATGTCAAGGAAGGTGTGCGGAGCGTTTCTTTCTCCGGCGATTTGGGATTTTTGTACAAGGCTAACTTGTCTTTGCGAACGGCTTTAAAGATTTTAATACCCATTCATTCCTTCAACGCAACCAACGAACAGGCTTTTTATCGGGGAATTTATGCGGTCGATTGGAAGAAACACATTTCAAACGAAAACACCTTTGCAGTTCAGGCAACTACGGTCAATTCGACGGTTTTTACACACTCTCAATTTATTGCGCTCAAAGCCAAAGATGCCATCGTCGATCAATTTAGAGAAAGCACCGGCAAACGCCCGAATGTGGACACGCAACATCCGGATTTGCAAATTCACATCCACATCAATGAAAATAGTTGTTCGGTTTCGTTAGACAGTTCGGGTAGTTCACTCCATCAAAGAGGTTATCGTTCGGCGACCAATATTGCGCCCATCAACGAGGTTTTGGCAGCGGGTATATTGTTGTTGTCGGGTTGGGAAGGACAATCTGATTTTCTCGATCCGATGTGCGGCAGCGGTACGATTCCGATTGAAGCAGCGATGATTGCCGCCAACATTCCGGCCAACATCCACCGGAAAGAATTTGCTTTTGAAAAATGGGATAATTTTGATGAAACGCTTTTTGAAAAAATCAGAGAATCGCTGTTGAAGAAAACCCGTGATTTTTCTTTTAAAATATTTGGTTACGACAAGGCGGAATCGGCGATTAACAAGGCTATCGATAACGTCAAAAACGCCGGTTTGGACGAATTTATCACCTTGAAAACGGCTGATTTTTTTGAAACTCAGAAATCAAATGACGAACCGTTGCACATGGTTTTCAATCCGCCTTACGGTGAGCGCATCCAAGCAAATATTCCTGTTTTGTACAAAAGTATCGGCGATACCCTCAAACAATCTTATCCGGACACACGGGCTTGGTTGATTACTTCCGAACCCGAGGGATTAAAGCACATCGGCCTTCGACCGTCTCGAAAAATCAAAGTATTTAACGGTGGGTTGGAATCGCGTTTGCTGTATTTTCCGATGTATGCCGGAAGCAAAAGACAAAAATTTCAACAAACGGATAAATCTTAATTTGTCATGCGCGCCAAGAACAAATCTCTTTTTTTAAATTTCATATCTTCTGCCGTTTTTTTTCTGATTTTCAGATTTGGATTGGACTTTTTCGTCAATTGGGAAGAGTTTAATCTGGCTTTTTTATCAGGCGTTTTAGCCTTGGTTTTCTCGCCAAAATTTATGACTACGCCCGATGTCAAAAATCCAAAAGTGTTGATGAAGTGGATTTTCATGAAAGGCCACAAAGAAGTTTAGGCGACATATTTCTAAAAATTTACGACAAATGGCTATATTCCAGAAATAATTTGTATATTTGTGGCATAAAAAGAAAGTCAAGAAGTCGCCAATATCAACAAGTTTGCGTAAGCAAACGCCGATATACAAAAACGCGATAATACATCCGCCTGTCGGCAGACAGGTATGTCCGCTAAACATTAAATTTTACCTATATGAAAGCAGAAAACATCTTGAGTGTCAGTGAGCCAAGTGTCTCCTATCAAGCAGCCGACAGCAATATAATGCACATTATTCAGGCGGTTCGCGAGGGCATCAATTACGCCAGTTTTTCTGCTTTTGTTGGGCGGTTGCCTTTCTCTCTTCCGGAGTGGTCGGGCTTTCTTCATGTTTCCGAGCGTACGTTGCAACGCTATCAAAAAGAAAAAAAGACTTTCGATCCCGTTCAGTCCGAGCGCATCATGCAGATTGCCTTATTGATGAAAATGGGCAATCAGATTTTTGGCGATGATAAAAAATTCAATGCTTGGCTTGAGGCTGACAATATTTCATTGGGGAAAATAAAACCCAAAACATTGTTAGACAGTTCTTTTGGCATCAATCTACTCAAAGATGAGTTGATTCGTATCGAGCACGGTGTTTTGGCATGATAGTCTTTCGGGTTTGTAAGTCAAAATACGCACAAGATTTGAGCGGGCATGGTGCGGAGGTCGCTGGAGGCAGATGGAATAGCAAAGGAACGCCATTGGTTTACACGAGTGATTCACGGGCTTTGTGTACAGCCGAAATTGCGGTAAGAACACCTTTGGGAATCGTACCGAATGATTATGATTTGGTAACGATTGAGATTCCTGATGATTCCATTCAAACTTTGAACAAAGAAGATTTACCGCTTTATTGGAAATCTTTTCCACACAACGAGTCAACTCGAAAAATAGGTGATGTATTTCAAGCGGAAGGAAAATATTTGATTTTGAAGGTTCCGTCGGCAGTGGTTCAGGATGAATACAATTTTTTGATTAATCCGATGCATCCTGACTGCATCAAAATTAAAATTGTTCAAATCGAACCGTTTGCTTTTGATGAACGGTTGTTTAATAAATAAATCGGTGTTATTTTTTTACCGTGGGTTTCTCCCGATCTTTTTTATAGATGGGTATGAAGTACGACACCGAGTAAGAAAATCCGAAGCCAAAATCGCTGAAGTCGTTGACCTCGTTGAATCCGGGAATGTATAGGTTTTTAAATCCTTCGGGTTGGGTGTCGTTGAGCAATCGTTTAAATTGCACGTTTGCATTGACATACACATTGTGTACAACCTGCATTTTGATGCCAAAAACGACTTCAACCCACGAAGCGGTCAGGCTGCTGTATTTGGTTCCGTCAACGATGGTGTTTTCGCCCAGAAACGGATTGTTCGATTGGATGTTGAAGGTATTGAGGGTCTGTGAAAAAGTGCTGTAAGCCCCACGGAGTCCAAGGTTGATGGAATTTTCCATTCCGATCCAGTTTTTGTGCATGTTGTAGTCAAAACCGGCTTTGAGGTAGGCACCTTCGGTGGTGAAATTCTGGTTGTCGTCGTTGGTGGTTTTTTCGTCGTAGCCGATTTCTGCAGCCAACCAATGTTTTTTGGTGAGACGGTAATCGGCAACCATTTCAAATCCTTTGAAATCTTCGTCTATCATCGAACGGATGGGTTTGAACAAATCAACTCCCAATTTCAATCCGTAACGATCGGTCACCGTCATGGTATCACGCGGGTTGATTTTCTTGTTTTGACCGGAAACGGCTTGCGGCAAAACAATCAGCATCAAGAGGCTAATGGAAAATCCGAACAGCAGCTTTTCTTTCATCCTGTATGGTGTCATTTATAATTTGCACGGAATTAATCCAATTGTTTGCATCGGTTCGCAAAGTGATGTTTTGTAAAACAAAATTATTTTTAAATCCGCAGGCTTTTGATATAAATTCTTTTTCTGCGAGGTAACTCACATCGAGGGTGTCCGCATTTCGCAACAGAACATTTGTGGCATTGTTGATTAAGACGATTTGGGTAAGCAATTCGCCCACGCCTGTTTTTAAGGGAATTGCGATGGAGTCTAAATTGAAAGTGAATGAATTTCCGATGGTTAGGCTGTCATCAATCCCGACAAATTTGACGCGCATATTGGTCACGGCGAGCAGTGAATCCGGATTGGCTTCATTAAAAAATCGAGCGACCAAACCCGGCGTTTTCGGGATGGTTGCTGCGCATAAATCATCGCGTTCGCATCCGGAAACAGCCGACAAAAAAACCAAAAAAAGGAGGAGGTAAATGGATGCCTTCATTTTAAAATTTTTCCAAAAGTACAACATTTTCTACGTGAAACGTCTGCGGAAACATATCGACAGGTCTTACTTTGGTCACGCGGTAATTTTCTTTCATCAGATTCAAATCGCGGGCTTGTGTGGCTGAATTGCAACTCACGTACACGATTTTACCGGGTGCCATTTGCAACAGTTGTTCAACTACGTCTTTGTGCATGCCGTCGCGTGGCGGATCGGTAATCACCACATCAGGCAGACCGTTTTGGCTGACAAAATCGGCACTCAAAAGGGTTTTCATATCGCCTACATAAAACGAAACATTAGCTATTTTATTGGTTTCTGCACAGCGTTTGGCATCGGCAATTGCTTCTGGAACGGCTTCGATTCCGATAACTTTTTTGGCATCTTTGGCGACAAACTGCGCGATTGTTCCAATGCCTGTATAAAGGTCATAGACCAATTCTTTCCCGGTGAGTCCGGCAAATTCCCGCACAATTTTATACAATTCGTAGGCTTGTGCCGAGTTGGTTTGGTAAAACGATTTGGCGTGAATGGGAAACCGAAGTCCTTCCATTTCTTCTTCGATGATGGGCTTGCCGTGGTAGCAAATTACTTCTTGGTCATACAAGGTGTCGTTTGGCTTGGCGTTGATGACGTATTGCAAGGACGTGACTTCCGGAAATTTTTCCCGCACAAAATTGAGCAACAATTCCCGATTGGTTTTGTCTTCATGAAAAAACTGAACCAAGACCATGACTTCTCCGGTCGATGCCGTTCGTATCATCAAGGTACGCAAGAATCCGGTTTGATTTCGGGCATTG
>PHDQ01000110.1 GCA_002841025.1 Bacteroidetes bacterium HGW-Bacteroidetes-13
AGGCAGGTATCCAAGCCGGTGATCAAATTGTGCAAATCAATGGGCAAAAAATCGAATATTGGAATGAATTTACCGATAAAATCAAGACTTCTGCCAATCATCAATTGGATGTAAAAGTGTTGCGGGACGGCCAACCCCATGATGTTGTACTTACCGTTCCGGATGAAGCAGCCATTGGTGTTCGTTTGGACGCAAAGGATTTAAGCGTGACGGATAATTACGGACTCATCGCCTCAATTCCCGCGGGTTTTACCAGAACCATCAAAGTTTTGACCGATCAAATCAAGCAGTTTAAAGTGATTTTTAACACCAAAACCGGTGCCTACAAACAAGTGCGAGGTCCTATTGGCATCGTCGAAATGATGCCCGAAACTTGGGATTGGCATTTTTTCTGGAGTTTTATGGCGATGTTTTCGGTTTGGCTCGCTTTCCTAAACATATTACCGATACCCGCGTTGGACGGAGGTCATGTGATGTTTTTGTTATACGAAATGATATCCGGCAAAAAACCGAGTGAGAAAGTTTTGGAAACCGGACAAATCATCGGTTTTGTATTGCTCATGGGCTTGATGGCAATCGTCTTCGGCAATGACATTTGGAATATCATCAAAAGATTTATCTGATAAAATATCAAACTAATTGGCAAACCCTTTCGGGGTTTGAAACCCCGAAAGGGTTGGGTTATATAACCTTCATAAATGATCGTGTCGAGCAGGTTTGAGATAGCTCTATTTATTGTTTGTCAAATAAATTTGTTGATTTACTAGCAAATCCATTGCTGAGAAATTTGTCTGTCAGGTTCAAAATTTACAGAGAAAATAAAAATATTTCAATTTGATTAGAATGAGTTATTCAACTTTTGATTCAAATAATAAGATAGTTGTAATATGGGAAAACTACAAAATACTATAATTTTACTGTTTTTAGTTCAAATAAGTTTTGGGCAAAAACTAAATACTATAAATAACCAAGCAATTCAATTTAGCATCAAAAATAAAAAAGATACAATCAACTTTATTCTAATTGACACAAAATTGGATGAAATAAAACCAGTTTTTTTATTTTGCCAAGGTTCTTTACCAATACCGCTATTTGTAAAACCCGAAAAAGAAGATATATGGATGATTGGCGGTGGAATTAGCAATTTTGACTTAAATAAAATCAAAAAGAGCTATCATTTAATTGTAATTTCAATGCCAAAAACACCTGTAATAGTTAACGAAAAAAACCTAAATAATTCTTATTGTTATATTCCTAATGAAAACAAACCTGACGAATTTTCCAAAGAATTTGTAAAGTCAGATTTTTTAGAGAATTATGAAAATAGGGCGCAAAAAGTATTAAAATATTTACGAAAACAAAAATGGGTAGATAATACAAAATTAATAGTTGCAGGTCATTCTCAAGGTTCTAAAGTTGCAACATTAATTGCTCTGAATAACAAAAAAGTTACACATTTGGGATTATTTGGTGCAAATCCTTTCGGCAGAATTGACCAAAAAATTAGAGGGTATAGAAAAGAAGCTGAAAAAAAAGAAATAAGTTGGACTGAAGCTAATGAAAAAATTGAAAAAACTTATCAAATGTATAAAGATTCTTATGATAAGGATACTTTAATAAAAAAACCTTATTTGTTGGCTTGGAAATCATTTTCGAGACCACTGTTAAATGATTGGTTACAAATTAAAATACCAACTTATTTAGCATATGGCACAAATGATATTGCTTCCGATTTATGTGATTTGGTTCCTTTGTTTTATATCCAAAACTCAAAAAACAATTTAACATATAAAAGATATCTAAATTTAGAACATAACTTTTTTGAAGTTAATGAAGACGGAACACCAAATTACGAAAAAGAACATTGGAAAGAAGTTATGAACGAATTTGTAAAATGGATTGAAAAATAAAATAACTTGGATTTTAAAAAATTGAGGTTTAAGGGTTTGATTTAAAGTTAATTATATTCTTAAGATGTTTTGCGTTTAACGGAATGTTTTGGGTTTAAAAAACCTTCGACTTTTTAAAGTTGAGAAAGCCGAAAAAGATTAACCTAATCGGCAAACCCTTTCGGGGTTTGAAACCCCGAAAGGGTTGAATTTGCTACTGCCAAACTTTCACATAGTCTATTTTGTACACGGAAGGATAAATACTTTCATCCACTTCCGGACCGCCAAAATTGCCGCCAACAGCCATGTTTATCAAGACGAAAAAGGGTTGATCAAACGGCCAAGTAGCTTCCGTTTTATCGGTTGGCGCATAGGTATAGGCTAAGACATCATCCACGAAAAAATCAATTTTTTCGGCCGTCCAATCGATGGCATAGGTATGAAAACCTTCCTCGACATTTTCAAAAATAGCTTTGGCATTGTTGATGGTGTTGCCGTGACTCGATTGGGTGTGTATGGAGTTGTAGATGGTTTTAGGGAGTTTTCCCACATATTCCATAATGTCAATTTCACCGCTTTTGGGCCAACCCACTTCTTTGATGTTGCTACCCAACATCCAAAAGGCAGGCCAAATCCCCTTTCCTGTTGGGATGTCGAGTCTGGCTTCGATGCGGCCGTATTTGAATTCTTTTTTGCCTTGGGTCGTGATGCGTGTGGAGGTCACCCGGCCGTTTTCTTTCTTAGCCGTGATGATGAGGTAGCCGTTTTCTAAGCGATGGTTTTGGTCGGTATAGAATTGGAGCTCATTGTTTCCCCAACCACAATTATGCGGACAGCCATTGCCCAATTCGAAATTCCAAACAGCTGTGTCGAGTTGGTTGCCGTCAAAGTTTTCTTCCCACACAAGGGTCCTTTCTTTTTGTTGGGAGAAAGCAATTGACGTGACAAAAAGTAAAAATTTAAAAATATTTTTCATATTTATTTATCATTATATTTAAATTCCGCCTCCAAATCCGCCTGCGAGCTACCGCCGATAAAGACTTTAAAATCGCCGGGTTCGACAACCCATTTTCCGTCATTGTCATAAAATCCGATGGTCTTTTCATCGATGGTAAACACCAAGGTTTTGGTTTCGCCGGGTTGCAATTCGATTTGTTGAAAGTCTTTCAACTCTCTGACAGGACGCGTCACCGAGGCGTACAAATCGTGAATATAGAGTTGAACAGTTTCTTTTCCGGCATAGTTTCCGGTATTTGACAAATCAACTGAAACCTTGATGCTTCCAGTTTTTGCAAACGAATCACTGTTGAGTTTAAGATTTGAATACGCAAAAGTAGTGTAGCTCAAACCAAATCCAAACGGGAATTGGGGTTCGTTGGGTGCATCCATGTAGTGCGACCAAAAAACGATATCGCCACCCGGATTGCCCGGTCTTCCGGTGCTATTGTGGTTGTAGTAAATTGGCACTTGCCCGACCGTTTTCGGAAAACTCATCGGCAGTTTTCCGCTTGGATTGTAGTCGCCATAGAGTACTTGCGCGATGGCGTTTCCACTTTCTGTACCGAGATGCCAAGCTTCGACGATGGCAGGAATGTGATTGGCTGCCCAATCGATGACCAAGGGTCTTCCGTTCATCAAAACCAAGACGATGTTTTTGTTGATTTTGTAAACTTCTTCCAGCAGTTCTTGTTGCAAACCGGGCAAATCGAGTTGCGTACGGCTGCGACCTTCTCCCGATTGAAATCCGTGTTCGCCCAATACCATCACCACCACATCAGCGCGGCGAGCTTCTGTTTTTGCGGCTTCAAAACCAGTGCGGTCGGTGGTGTTGATTTTCGTTTCCTTGATGAAAACCGGAGTTTCGTCGGTTAATCGGACACCTTGTTCAAAACGAAGGTTGTTTCCATTGTATTTCTGTAAACCTTCAAGCACCGAAACGGCAGAATTGCTTTCTCCCAAAGCTCGCCAGCTACCCAATGGGCTATCTTTGTCGGCAGCCAATTGTCCGATGAGGGCTATTTTCAAACCTTCTTTTTTGAGAGGCAAAAGTTGGTTTTCGTTTTTCAACAAAACGATTGATTTTTTTGCCATATCGAGAACGGCTTCATGAAAAGCGGGTTTGCCGGTTTCTGCTTTTTCACGTGCTTCATCGCAATATTTATAGGGGTCGTCAAATAATCCCAACTCGTATTTCACGGTCAATATTCTTCGAACAGCATCGTCAATTACCGATTCTTTCACTTTTCCTTCTTTGACCAAAGCTGCCAAATGTTCGACGTACAATCTGGATTCCATGTCCATATCCGAACCGGCATTGGCCGCTAATTCTGCGGCTTGTTTGCCGTCTTTGGCAAAACCGTGTGGAATCATTTCACCTATCGAGCCCCAATCAGAAACGACAAAGCCTTTGTAATTCCATTTGCCCTTGAGGATGTCTCTTTGCAAAAATGAATTTCCAGTTGCTGGAATGCCGTTGAGTACATTAAAAGAATTCATAAAAGTTTTGACATCGGCATCTACAGTTGCTTGAAAAGGAGGCAGCACCAGATTATACAAGGTTGAAGTTCCTATATCGACGGTGTTGTAATCACGACCTGATTCTGAAAAACCATAAGCGGCAAAATGTTTGGCGGATGCAGCGATGGTGTTTATGGCGCTCAAATCATCACCCTGAAAACCTTTGACACGGGCATAAGCGATTTTGCTTCCCAAGTAAGGGTCTTCGCCGGCACCTTCCATGACACGGCCCCAACGGGCATCACGGGTGATATCGACCATGGGTGCGAAAGTCCAGTTGATGCCAGCAGCGGCTGCTTCGGCGGCGGCTACTTCGGAAGATTTTCGGATGGCATCCAAATCCCAACTCGCAGATTCGGCAAGTGGAATCGGGCTGAGTGTTTTGTAGCCGTGTATGACATCATAGCCAATAATGAGCGGGATGCCCAAACGGGTTTCTTCGACCGCTATTTTCTGGACAGCCCGAACGTTTTCGACGCCGTTCACGTTGAGCATCGATCCGACAAGCCCTTTGCGGAGTTGTTCGTATTTGATGGCTGCATCGCCACCTTCGGGTGCGGGTCCGGTGACTTCCCAAAAACCGTTGTATTGGTTCATCTGACCAATTTTTTCTTCCAAAGTCATCAAAGACAAGATGGAATCGACTTTTTGGTCAAATTTCGGGTTGAGTGAAGTTTTCATCGAGTTAGGGTTTTGGTTGCAACTGACGAGTAATATCGACAGTATAAAGAAGAGCGGTAGATTGGAGGGTTTCATTTGGAATGGGTGTAAAAGTAAATTCTTGTAAAGTTATTGAATATAGTGGATTGACAAAAATCATTCTTAATTCTTATCAACTTTTTTTATTTTTAACAAAAAGGTCAGCATAAAGCCAACCTTTTCAAAATCAAATGAGAAACAAGTATAATATTTATTGAAATACTTTGACATAGTCAATTTCATAGGTTGATTGTGTAAAAGCACCATCAACGGCACCGCCAAAGTTTCCTCCCATGGCAAAATTGATCAGCAGGAAAAAGTTTTTGTTGAAAGGCACAGTTGGAGAATTCGCAAAAGTGTGATAGAGTTGATTGTCCACAAAAAACTTGATTTGTGTTTCAGTCCATTCGGCAGCATAAACATGGAAATCATTTGATGCACCTGCAATGACAGTCGATTGAGAAACGCCTCCACCACCGGAGTTTCCGGGGAAATGCAGTGTGCTGAAAATGCGATCTTGTTGGTTGCCAACGTGTTCCATGAAATCAATTTCTCCTGCTCCCGGCCAAGGGTTGGTGTCGATGTCTGCGCCAAGTGCCCAAAATGCAGGCCAAGTGCCACCACCGGTAGGAAGTTTTGCTCTCATTTCGATTTTACCGTATTTAAAATCAAATTTTCCTTTTGAATTAATTCGCGCGGAAGTAAAGTTGCTCCCACTAAAGTTTTCACGTTTAGCGGTTATTTTTAGAAGACCACCTTGTACGACGATATTTTCAGGTCTGTTGGTATAGTATTGAAGTTCGTTATTTCCCCAGCCGTTTACACCGGTTCCGGTATCGAAATTCCATTTTTGGCTATTGGGTGCGCCATCTACGTCAAATTCATCAGACCAAACCAGGTTGTTGAATTGAGATGGAGGCTGAACGCCACCTTCAGGAACAAAGGTGAAGTACCAAGCCAATTGTCCTCCACCGAATTGGCTTCGGACATTTTGAATACCTCTGACACTTAATTTGTTTGCGGTGAGTTCGAGAATTTGAAATTCAGTAATTCCTGCATCGTATGAAAGTACACTGTTGTCTATTGTGAGCGTTTTTGCATTTGTCACAGCATCAGTAATTACTGAAAACGCAGTGTTTGTTCTGATAAATTCATCAATATTTCTGCATTCATCAACAAATTGTTGTACCGGAGCATCGGGGAAAAACTTCGTTACTTCTGTCCAGTTCATAAAGGTAGAGCCCTTTGTGTCAATTTCATAGGTTAGATTTTGTTGCGCATCAAAACTAAATGTCAACACATCGTCATACATGCAAGGATTGAGTGAATTCGGCGTGGCAGAGAAGAAACCTGGGAAATCGGTATTCACATCACCTACTCCAAAATGTCCGGCGACGGTTTGATCCCAAACCCATTTTTTAGACCCGTTTCCAGCCAAGAATTGAAGAACTTGCGGGTCGATTTGAACTTTCACATCGAGTTCGACCTCGATTGATTTTGAAGTTGCACTTCCGCCTGTACCAAAAGCCACAACAGTGATAACGGCTGTGAACTGTCCTGCTCTGGTGAACCGGAAGGTTGCCTGTTCGCCCGGTAAAACCAATGCGGGGGTACTTTGAGGTGTGAAAATTACCTGAAAGCTAAGCGCATTATCTGCGGTTGGTGTTATGGTAACCAAACCGGATTGGTCATCTGCTACGATGGCTGTCACTTGCAAATTGCTCGGCGTGATGATATTTCCAAAATTAGCATTGTCGTCGGGGGCACAGTTTAGCATCGAAATGCTAATCAAGACCATCGAAATTAGGATTTTTATTTTTTTCATTGTACGTGTTTTAAAATTATAGCAGTTTCTAATTGTTTTTTAATCGACCTTTTACTGGTTACTAAATCTGATGTTGTCGATGTAAATCACATTGTCAGAGGTTCTTCCGTTTAGGTTAAAATCAGGAAAAATGATAATTTGATCAATGATTCCCGTGATTCCTTTTCCGATGCTTCCCGAAAGATCAAAAGTTAGTTCTTCCCATTGATTGATCTTGGTGTTTGCCACTTTTACTTCCGGTTGTGCTTCTCCGTTTGATTCTGCAAATTTCAATCCGACATCGCTGATGACGGATTTCCATACCATAATACGCACAATTTTATTGGTTTGATCAAAAGTGAATGAACCGATATCTGCGCCGTGTTTTGATTCAAATCCTACCCAAGGTTGTCCCACTAACAAAGCGGTTGCTTTGAGAACAGT
>PHDQ01000111.1 GCA_002841025.1 Bacteroidetes bacterium HGW-Bacteroidetes-13
AACTTTGACATAGCGGGCATCGGGCAAGACGATGCTTCTATACTCAATCAAAAAGAATCTAAAAGTCAAAACAATGGTTCAAATCCACCGGTGATGACTATTGGACTTGGAGATATTTTTCCTACGAACGATGCCAATCCAAACAACTTTCTCACAGACAGAAGCTTTTTGATGTGGGGAACCAACGGGCAAAATATGAACAAATCAGGCGTACCCATCGCGCTGACTTTCGGTCCGGATGTGGTGACCACCTTGACGGACATATCGAACCGAAAATGGAAATTGGTCGAAATCGGAGGCAACGTGCCTACCGTGAAAGTATCCGTTCCAACGGCTGCATTGACCAATTTCACCCCCTTGGTCGGCAACGATGCCTACGTAATGGTGGTAGCTGATGACGCAGCTTTTACCACGGGTATAGAAACCGTTTTTTTGGGTGCAAATGGGACAAATCAGGAAGCTTTGTTTGATTTTGACGGAACAAAATACATCGCATTTGGCGTGGCACATGAAACGGTCGTCCCAAGACACCTGACTTTCGATGGAAATGATGATTTTATCAGAATGGACTCTTCCAACGATTTGACTGGATCTTTCACCGTCATGGCTTGGGTGCGTACAACCGGCTCTAACAGCACCAACTCTAACAAAACCATTGTTTCAAAATTCAACGGAACAACAGGCTACACCTTGAGCCTTGACAACAACAACCGTCCGCGCATGGATTGGAACAACGGAGGTGGAAACTCGATAGTGTCGGGTACGCAAATCCCCGTGAATAAATGGCATCACATTGCCGTGATTTACAACGGAACTGCCGCCGCGCTTTACATTGACGGTGTTTTGGACAGAACACAAAATTTATCTGCACCCATCGCTACAACACACAACTTTTCCATCGGATCTGAATTCAGAACGCAGGCCGATATCAGAAATATTTTTAGAGGCGACATCGACGAAGTCAGATTCTGGAACAGAGCCATCACGATACCGGAATTGCAATTCATCATGAATCAAGAAATTGAGCAATTCGGCGCGGGAACCAGAGGGAAAATTCTTCCAACAACGGTGACAAAGAACGATATCAGCGCACTCACTTGGGGAAGTTTGACAGCTTATTACTCAATGAATTCCTACATCGGCACGCACATCAACGATGATTCGCAAAACAACCACCGCGGCAGGCTGATTGTGCCCAACAGGATAGCCATCATCACGCAAACTGCCCCAATGCCCTATTTGTCAAGCGCTTCCGGAAGTTGGGAAAACAATGCCACTTGGATCAACGGAGCCGACATGGATGTTCCGCACAGTCTTTCCATCATCGACAACACGACGCACATCGGCTGGAACATCGTGCAAACTGCACACGACATCGACTCAAACGAGAACAAAACTGTCTTGGGAATGTTTGTCAACAGCAACAAAGTTTCGGCACTGAATGATTCAAAAATAGAAGTCTCACATTACCTCAAATTAGACGGAAAAATAGACTTGGAAGGTCGTTCGCAATTGATTCAAACGCTCAATTCCGATTTAGACCCGACGAGTTCGGGTATCATAGAACGTGACCAACAAGGAACAACGGATGTTTTTAAATACAACTATTGGTCATCGCCTGTCGGTACGCCAAACAACACGACCAACAACAACAGTTACACGCTGAATAGTATTTTGAGAGACGGCACCAATCCGGCTACACCACTCAACATCAATTGGATACCCGGATTAAATGGTGCGCCTACCACGCCCATAAGCATCAGTACGTTCTGGTTGTTTAAATTTGAAAATTCGGGTAACAACATTGCCAATTGGATTCATATTGGAGAAACCGGAAGCGTCGATGCAGGAAAAGGTTACATCTCCAAAGGTTCGGGAGCGGGTGGTCCTTTGCAGAATTACACTTTTACAGGAAAACCCAACAATGGATTGATACAATCTTCACTCAACGGTGGACTTATCACGCTTTTCGGGAATCCGTATCCGTCTGCATTAGATTCCAGACAATTCATCATCGACAACCTGAATACAACGGATGGCGTAGTTTATTTCTGGGAACATTGGGGTGGTGGTACGCACAATTTGTTGGACTACCAAGGTGGTTATGCCGTGTCTAATTTGGTGGGTTCGGTACCCGCATTGTCTCATCCGGACGTGAACCAAACCGGAAGCGGCACCAAATTACCGGGCAGGTACATTCCGGTCGGACAAGGATTTTTCCTGCTCGCCGATGCCGATGGCGGAACGGTTACTTTCAACAACAGTCAACGTGCCTTTGTGAAAGAAGACAGTCCTTCGTCCAACGAATTGGTAAGAACGAACAAACCGAGAGATGTTCTTGCAGAATTATCGGTAAGCTCGATAGAAAACAAGGAAGATTTCCAATCGCAAGATGAAAATTTCACAAAAATTCGTTTGAGTTATGTTACCCAAGAAGGTTTTAGAAGACAAACCTTGTTGGCTTTTACAAACGGAACTGCGACCGATAAATTTGATAAAGGATATGATGCGCTCAACATCGACGAACAAGCCAATGACATGTATTTTGTTATGGATGATAAAAAACTGGCAATACAAGGTGTTGGTGCGTTTGATGCTAAAAACGTCTATTCTATTGGTATTGGCGTGGATAATCCGGGAGAAGTCAGGTTTATTTTGGATAAAGATGAAAACTTAGAAGCGACTATTCCTGTTTATATTTATGACAAAACCAAAGACACCTTGTACAATCTTAAAAATCAGGAAGCAAAAATATATATTGAGGAGGTTGGAATATATAACGATCGATTCACACTTCGCTTTTCGGACAAAAAGCAGAAAAAAGAACATCGTGAAAAAGAACATAAAAAAATAAAACTAATCTATGATTCTTCAACAAAATCGTTGGTCGTTAAAAATGAATCTGACAATCTCAGAATTGAAACATTAAGTTTATTCAATTTGTTTGGCAAGAAATTGGAGACTTATAAACTCAACCTGCATGGTTCGGGTGAGACCTCAATTCAGCTTTCCAAAAGATACAGACGTGGCGTTTATGTGGTTCATCTATACACATCGGAAGGTGTTGTTATCAAAAAGTTTGTGATTTCTTAGAATGATTTTAAAAATAAACTTTAAGAATAAAGATAAAGTTGTTTTTACTATTTTTACGTTGTTAAAAGCTCTGATTTTAATAAATCAGAGTTTTTAATTTATAGACTATGGGAATTGTAAAAGACATTTTGTACAAGGTTTCTAACAAAAGATTTTTAAGCATTTTTAAAAATCAAACCATCTTTCCTTATTATCACATTGTAAGTGACAATAAGGTCGCTCACGTTGACAACTTGTATCAATTTAAGGACTGCAAACAATTTTCAAATGATATAAATGTTTTAACCGCGAATTATAAAACTTTAGACCCAAAAGATATAATCGAGAACAACAGGCTTAAAAACAATCGTTTTTTAATTTCTTTTGATGATGGCCTGCAAGAAATATATACCATCATCTATCCAATACTAAAAGAAAATAATATCAAGGCTATATTTTTTATCAACCCAAATTTTGTTGACAATAATGACGGGTTATACAAGCATTATATTAGCCTAATTATTTCGCACTTACGCAACAATAATTTCGATGAAAAGGTACTGCAAAGTATTGGTCAACTTTTTTCATTTACTTACAACACAGATGAAGAATTTGTAAAACAACTCATTAATATTAAATTTTCTGAAAGGGAAAAAATAAACAATGTTTTAGAGCTTCTAGACATCAACATTAAAGAATATCTAAAAGAGTACAAGCCATACATTACAAAAGGGCAAATCCAAGAAATGATAAATGATGGTTTTTATTTTGGGGGACATACGATGACACATCCGCCACTAAATCAACTATCACATGAAGATCAAAAAAATGAAATAGTTAATTCTATTAATTGGCTTAAAGAAAACTTTAATATTAACTATTCCTTGTTTGCTTTTCCTTTTTCAGACAAATTAGTTTCAAAAAAACTTTTAAACGAATTATTTGAGTATGATCGTAACATCAAACTATTTGGTAATTCAGGGTTAAAAAAAGATATCGACAATAGGATCATTCAACGATTTTCATTAGAAAACCCGAATAAACAAACCGAAAGGCAAATTGTCACGGAAAACTTATATAAATTTTACAATAATATAATCGGCAAATATAATATCAAGAGGAAATGATAGAAATAAGAAAAATTTATAAAAAAGATATTCCAGAACTACTTTCGAATAATGATTTTTGGAATTATTCTTTTTTATCAATTAGTAAGCACCGCCTTTATGCTCATTTAAAAAATCCAAATCTTGAAAACAATGATATTGTGTTGCTTCTGGCATATCTCGACAATGAATTAGTTGGTTATATGGGCGTATTTATTGACAAAATAAACATAGACAATCGCACAGAAAAAATCGGTTGGCTCTCTACTTGGTGGGTGCATCCCAAAACAAAAGGCACCGGTATTGGTCGTGAAATATTAAATACGATGTACGCAGAAAATGGCGGAAAAATAGGTATCTCACAATTTACACCCAGTGCCAAAAGAGTCTATGATAAATCCGGTTACTTTACCACACTTAAAGAAAATATTGGCATAAAAGCTGTCTTGAGAAGCAATTTGGCTTTCGTAGTCCCTGCGGTATTTCCTAAAATGAATAAAACGACTTACATTTTTAAAAAAGTTGATGCCTTTATTAATTTTTTTGTCGATATAAAATTGAGCTTCCAAAAATTAAGCATTCAAAGAAAGCTAAAAAGTATAACTTTAGAATATCTTAATATAATTGATGATGAAACATTAACTTTAATCAATCAGTTTAATAAAGACGATATTTCAATAAAAGCAAACGACTTTTTTGAATGGCTAAAAGCATATAATTGGGTACAAAAAGCACCACTGCTAAACCTTACAAATAAATCGAAATACGAATTTTCGATGTATGATACAGAATTTGACTATTCATTGATCAAAATACAAGAAAACAAAAACTGTATAGGTTTTATCGTTTTACAGAAAAGAAATTATGTTTCTAAGGTGCTATTTACATATTTTGATATTTCTAAAAATGCAGCTGCCATTTCAAATATCATCAAGCTGCAAGCGATTGCACAAGGCACAAGAGAAATAATCTGCTATGAAGAATCTATCTGCAAAGAATTTAGAAAATCATCTGTTTTTCTCTATAAAACCAAAAAAGTAAAGCAATCAATTATATCAAAAAAATTCAACAAAACAAATTTTGATACTGTCAGAGTAAATTTCGGAGATGGTGATTGTTGTTTTGCGTAATCGTATAAATATATTTCGGTTAATAACTTTATTATCAAATAAATATATTTAATTCTAATCGAATAGACATCTTATATCTTTACTAACACTTTTCGATGTTTTATCCTATATAAAAAAATGCCACCGAAAATAATATTGGGTGGCATTTTTTTATTTTTATTATTAATATTTTCATTTATTCAAATAATATTTACAAAAAATGATAATTTAAAATAATCTTTTTTACCAAAACATGATAAAAGTCATAAAAATAGGTTTCAACACTAGCTAAATTTGTTAAATAATTTAGTCCCAATATGATGCATCATGAAACTTTACTTACACGTTTTGCTGTTCATGGCACTTGTGAACCAAAACACCATCGCTCAAGTATATAATTCCGGCATTTTTAAAGTAGAAAACGGCACGAGTTTATATACCACAGGAACCTTCACCAACAAAGGAAACCTCACTACAGACGGGAACCTTTATTTGAAAGCTGATTTTGTCAACGACAACACGGTAACGGCTGCTTCCGGCACGGCTTATTTTACCGGCAGTTCAACACAAAACATCACCGGATTGACCAAACAGGTTTCTTTTTACAACCTAAATATCAACAATTCCGGTCTCGGCGTACAAGTTGCAGACAGTCTTGATTTGGTGGTTGCAAATTCGGTAGCACTCACCAGTGGCATCCTCAGCCTGACCGGGGAAGCACAGTTGATACAGACCCACAGTGGTGTTTCGGCCAACAGTGCTGTATCGGGCAAATTATTCATCAGTCAACAAGGAACATCGGATAAATACAAATTTAATTATTGGTCATCGCCTGTCAACGTGGGCGGACAATACAGTTTGAGCAGCTGCCTGTATGACGGCACCTATTTTTCAGCAAATCCGTTTACGCCATCGCCCACTGTTTATACTTCCGGCTACGACGGCAGTCAATCCAACCCGATTACCATCAGTAACTATTGGATATACAAATTCATCAATCAAGCAGATGCCAATGGTTGGACGCAAATTGGGTCAAGCGGATTGCTTAATATAGGCGAAGGATTTACGATGAAAGGGACCGGCAACGCGGGTGGAAAACAAAACTATGTGTTTGGCGGTACGCCAAACGACGGTACTTACACGCATACGATTGGCGCAGATAAAATGTCTGTTTTGGGCAATCCGTACCCATCTGCCTTAGATGCCAATCAGTTTATTAATGACAACTTGGCTTCTTTTGCTCCCGGGACAGTTATTTACTTTTGGGAGCATTGGGGAGGTGGCTCGCACTATACAGCAGATTATCAAGGCGGTTATTCAACTTATAGCATTGGTGGCGGTGTAGCGGCAACTGCGCATCCCGATTTTGTTCTGACCGGAACAGGAAATATTCAGCCTCAAAGATATATTCCGGTTGGTCAGGGTTTTTTTGTACAAGCGGCTTCGGTCACAGGCGGAAACTTTACTTTCAACAATGGTCAACGAAAATTTGAAGTAAAAGGGACTAATTCAGTTTTTACCCGTGCAAACCAAAACAAGGCAACGGCAGCAGTAAATATTAGAGTTCGATTGGGACACGAAGACGCCTTGGGATTTCACCGACAAATTTTGGTGTCCTTTATAGACGGAACCACGCCGGGTGTTGACATCGGTTATGATGCCAAAATGATAGATGTAAGCGCGAATGACATGTATTGGTATATGGACAATGAGGCTTATGTAATTCAGGCGCAACCCTATTACAACACCATGGAATTGCCTTTGGGTATCACATCGTCAAGCGAGCAAGTTCATAAAATAATGATTGACCAGCTCGAAAATTTCACAGACCCTATCGTTCTTATAGATACGGAAACAGGACTTTCATACAACTTGAATGACGAAGTGGCAAACATATCAATCCCTGCCGGAACTTTCAACACCCGGTTTAAAATTGCTTTCGCAACAACCACTTTATCCAATGTTGAAAATACATTAAACACACTCAAAGTAGTTTACAACCGAAAAGATAAAAACATCGAAATTTTCAATCCCAATCAAGAAGAAATTAGCCGAATTGAG